>CAYLZS010000153.1:0-8973 GCA_964388065.1 uncultured Granulosicoccaceae bacterium | reverse complement strand
ACAGAGTGCCATCATCAATGACACTGCCAGACGCGTCGCACATTAATGCATACACCCCGCGATTCAATGCAAGCTTGCTGATGTCACGCGTCAATGCTTTATCAAGCAGCATCTCAGCATCGGGTCCAAGCACATCGAACTTGCGCAGCGAAGACATATCCTGAATGGTCACGGCTTCACGACAGGCTGTGTACTCTTCCGATGCACGCGTTGCCTCGTAACTCAAAGGTAACCAGACATCACGAGCAACGGTATAACTTTCTGTCAGTGCACTGGTGCGGGAATGAAACGCTGATTGTTCTGTCAAAATTGGCTCCGCATCAGGTTCGGAACGATAGGCAACCGCATGACTGATTGCTGGTTCCGGTTTATAAATTCGCACATGTATGTCTGTCGGGTTCCAGCCGTTAATCGGATCAACATCATCAGGGCACGCGGTCGATACGCAGACCAGATCATCCAGCGCCTGCATCGCAACATAGTCACCGGGTCGAGACCAGGCTTCATCTGACTGGATGCGATTGTCCGTTGGATGAATCCATGAATTAAAAAAGAAGTTGATCGCAGGCCATGCACGCCTTGGTGCAATACTATATGGCTTGTACTGCGAGGAAATATTGTCCGAACAGTTGATATGGCCAAAGAAGCCACGCTCTTCATAGCCACGTGCAGTACACGCCAGAGCAAAAGTATCATGTCTGCCAACAGTGTCTCTTGCAACACGAATCAGTGGCTTCATATCCTGATCGAAAAATTTATCGTAAAGTCCGGGGCCAGGATAAGCACCGCCAACCATTGAGCGTGTAACGGTTGAATCTATATAGCGCTCCTGCCCCTGATCAAGTGCACCGTGACGCATCGCCATGAAGTCAGAACACTGCCTGCCGTCCACATCAATGATCTGAACATACTCACCGGCTTTTACCTCATAGGCACGAGCTGTAGACCGACTAATAGTAAACTCATCTTTAACAGTACCAATCGGATCCGGAAGAGTTTTCTGTGTTGCAGCAGCCGGTTTAACCTCGACCCGCAGTTGTCCACCGGCACCCCCATTCAGAACATCCTCAGGTACTTCGTTGATAACAAGCCACAGATCAATCGTCGCAGCGCTCTGCAAAATAAACTGCTCACCGGCAACACCATCACGATCAAATACAAGATAGCCTTTTATGTTTTCAACATGCCCGCCATTGGCAGCAAACCATTCAGTGACGTTATCGGGCAGGCTGCAATCAGGGCGTTGCATGATCGCAGCTTCGGGTAATCCAAGATCGGCAGCACCACAGTTACCGCTACGGTCAAACGGCAACAACCAGACACTGCATCGCCCTTCAATATTAGTGATGCTAACGGTATCGGCCTGTCCCAGCCGCAGATGCACCGGTCTTCGCGGGCGCAATTGGCACTCACGAACATCAGATCGAACATCGAAACCACGGTATCGACGCGAGTCGGATGAGTAACCGCCATTGTCTGGAGAATAAATATTCATACCACCTCAATGTTACCGCGACGCAGATGCTCCACTCCACAGCGTGCCCTGCAAGGTCAACAATTGCGATTGTACGTTGTCGCGTTTAGCTAATCTGCGGCTTCTCGTCTACATCGTTTCCCTGCTCAATCGGTTGTCATTTTGACCGCTCTGTGGTCTTATTAGAGCACTCAGACCGTAGCCGCAGGCCAGCCTTCGCTCGGCTGTTAACCGCCCAGAATTCGCATTTTTACGCCAATCTGTGCCTATTTTTCCTTTGGAGGATTCATGCTCAAACATCTCAAACCATCACTAGTTACCGCGGCAGTCGCCCTTACTTTCGCCGCTGGCACCGTCAGCGCAGAAGACACCAAGCTGCGTATTCAAACTCACTTCTCTCCTGAAACTCTCTCCGGCCAGATGGCAGCAGAGTTCATCGAAGACATCACTGCAATGTCAAACGGTGAAATCCAGGTCGAGATGTTCTACTCAGGCGCTGTTGTAAAAGCGGCTGAAACATTCGACGCCGCAGCAACCGGTATCCTTGACTGCGATATGACTGGTGGCGCATACCAGACGGGTAAGAACCCGGCGTTCCAGTTCACCGGCGATCTGAACGGTGGTTACCAGAACCCTTACCAGCAAATGGCCTGGTTGCTTCACAACGACGGCTATGCTCAGCTGAACAAGCTTTACAACGAGCACGACATGGAGTTTGTTGGCTGGTGGATTCCAGGACCAGAGTCTCTGTCATCAACCAAGCCAATTCGCGGTGTTGAAGACTTCAAAAACTGGAAGTTCCGTTCACCACCGGGAATCATCACCGAAATCTTTAAAGAGCTTGGTGCATCACCTATCGTGATGGATTTCAACGAGATCTTTACAGCCCTTGAAACCGGCATCATTGACGGTGCAGATGCAGCAAATCTGACCAACAACGTTGGCCTTGGTTTGTACGACATCGCAGAGCACACCAACTTCCCGGGCTTCCACTCTATGCCTGCTGATCACCTGGCGTGTCGTAAAGACATCTGGGATGAAATGCCTGACCACCACAAGGCAATCATGAAAGTCGGCATGCAGGCACTGGCGCTTAAAAATACTTCTATCAACGAAGTTAAAAACGCCCAGACTGCCAAGGACCTCAGAGCAAAAGGTATCAACCTTTACGAATGGTCGCCTGAAGAAATGGGTAAGTACCGAGATGCTGTACAGGCGGGTTGGGTGAAATATGCCACAACTCCGGAAGCGAAAGAGCTTCTCAATAGCCACCTCGACTTCCTGAAGCAATTGGGTGCAATGAAGTAAGCTTAAAACTGTTTACTTACATCGTTAGTCAACAGGCCCAGCGATGGGCCTGTTGCATTTCTACCCAAACAAAAATAAATCTCATCGCTTATTGCGTCGGTCATTGCCACTGAGAATAGACACTTGTTGCGCAATAAACGATACTGGCAAGCAGAGAAAACGGGGAAAAACATGCAAGACAAATCTGGCAGCTTGCTGGAGTGGTTATTACCTTTTGCCTTCATCTTCTGTGCAGGATGGGCTATCTGGCACACCCCGGCTTATATTCTCGATTTCATTCCCCATGAAAACGAAAGTCTGGTTCTCCAGATGACTGACCTGCATCAACGCAAAGATGTCACACCAAACATACCCGGACTATTCGGCGGGCTGGCCGATCCGATTGACTGGGCGGCACTGCTGCTGTTACCGGTTTTCTTTTATCTCGGTATGCGAACTATCCGTTGTGCACCAATGGAATTTGAGCACTGGCGTGGTATCGACCGCGTGGGAATATTCGTTGGCCGCATAACAATGATGTTAGTGGTGGCCATTACTCTCATTATGCTCTACGAAGTATTAATGCGTTACGCATTTGAGGCCCCGACGTTATGGGCTAACGAACTGACACTATGGATAGCAGGCTATGTTTTTCTGCTCTCAGGCTTTTACGCCATGCAGCAGCGCTGTCATATAAGAATCTTTTTACTCTACGATATCGTACCTCGATGGATGCAGCATCTGTTCGACATCATCTCGGTACTGTTGATCCTGATATTTGCTTTCTTCCTTATTTTTGGAAGTTTTAAGCAGGTCTTTATTACCAAGTTCTATAAGTGGGAAATGTTCGGCACAGCCTTCGACCCGCCAATACCGGCCACAGTACAACCCATGATCCTGATCGTTGTTGCACTTATCGCTATACAGGCAGTGATTAACCTTATTGCCGACTGGAACCTACAGCCCGCTGACAAAACCGTAGCCGGCGACCTGGACGAAGAAGAGCTCGCAGCAATTAAGCGCAGCGTGGGTCAGGAAACACAGAGTGGCCATGAGTCGCGAGGGAATACCTGATGGATATCTCAACCATCTCGATAGTCGTAGTACTGGGGCTTGTCTTTGCCCTCGCCATCGGCATGCCCCTTGGGCTTGCCTCAGCCGTCATGGCGCTGGTTGTCATGGTCATGAAGTTCGAACCTGCACTACTAACTGATCCAATGAGTTTCGGGGAGGGAACTCTAACCAGGAGGCCGGGCACCGGCCCGTTGTATATTCTGACGCAAAAAATATTCGACCTGCTTACCGAATACGTACTGATCTCGGTACCACTGTTTATTTTTATGGCGTCGTTGCTTGAGCGTTCAGGTATTGCCAAGTCCATGTATGAAGCGCTCAACTACTGGCTCAACAAGACCCGTGGCGGGATCGCGATTGTTACCTCACTTATGGCGGTGCTGCTGGCCGCTATGTCAGGCATTATCGGTGGTGAGGTTGTATTGCTCGGTCTAATCGCACTACCGCAAATGCTGCGCCTCGGTTACAACCAGAATCTGGCTATCGGTACCATCTGTGCGTCCGGTTCACTCGGAACAATGATTCCACCATCGATAGTTTTAATTATCTACGGTTTGATAACAGAGACATCGATCAAAGCACTATTTACCGGTGCGTTCGTACCAGGCTTTATGCTCGCCTCTTTTATTATTATCTACATCATCGTGCGAACCCGAATTAACCCGTCTCTGGCACCATTGCCTGAGCCGGTCGAAGGTGAAGCGGTAGGTTTAGAGAAAGCAAGAATGTTTGGCGGCTTCCTGGCCATCCTCGGTGCCGGCATCTCTGCACTGTTATTGCTGCGCGCCTGGGCCTACACCGCGCTCGGCAGAAACCAGAACCTTACTGAAGATGACGATATCTTCTTTCTGGGTATGGACTATCACATTCCTTATCTGATCGGTGCAATCGTTGTTGCATTTTTACTCATACTTTTAGTTTTTGGCCCGAAGCGATCAATGCGCGGCTGGGCACGAGGAAAAGGACTGGTACCGCCGTTTACCGTCATCGGTATCGTACTCGGTTCTATCTATGGTGGTGTCACCGGTATTACCGAAGCAGCCGGCATGGGTGCTCTTGCAGTGTTTCTTATCGCCCTGTTTCGCGGCGAAGCGTCCGTTGGACTACTGTGGGACAGCATGATGAGAACCGTGCGCTCAACCGGCACAATCATCTGGGTAACTGTCGGTGCTGCTGCTCTGTCAGGTGCATACACTCTCGCAGGCGGTCCCACCTACATCGCAGAGTTAATTGTTGGTGCGGAAATGCCAACCTTCCTGGTGCTGCTCACCATGATGGTAATCCTGCTCTTCATGGGTGCTTTCATGGACTGGGTCGGCATTGTATTGTTGATTATTCCTGTCTTTCTGCCAATCGTCAGAGCGCTGCCAATTGAAGAGATCGGCATTATTGGCCAGCTTGAACCCAGACAGGTAGCCGTTTGGTTTGGTGTACTGTTCTGTATGAACATGCAGGTCAGCTTTCTATCACCACCATTTGGTCCTGCAGCATTTTATTTAAAGTCAGTAGCACCGGAACATATCTCACTGACAGATATCTTCCGCGGCTTTCTGCCATTCATCGGACTGCAGTTGCTTGCTCTTAGTGTTCTTTTGATCTGGCCATCGATCGTAACAATCTTTTTGTAGGTGACTACATGAGTGACTGGCTGTCGTCTTACGAAGCAAAGGGATATCACTTCCCTTTGCGCGTTTTTAGCGAAGCTCAGGCACTACATTACCGCACTGCTCTTGAGGAACTGGAGTCCTCACACCAGGGAAGTTCGGACTTAAAACTCGCCATCGGGCAATCAAACTCACTGATCCCGTTTGTTGATGAAATCACCCGGTCCGAAGCAGTGCTTGACCGGGTAACTCAAATCCTCGGCCCGAATATTCTGGTTTGGAACTCAAGTTTCTTTATTAAAGAACCGGGCACAAAAGACTTCATCAGCTGGCATCAGGATTTAACCTACTGGGGACTGACAGACAGTCATGAAGTCACTGCATGGATAGCTCTGTCCCAGGCCTCTATCCAAAGTGGCTGCATGAAGTTTATACCGGGCAGCCACACTGGCAGCATTGTTGAACATAAAGACACTTTTGACGAAAATAATTTATTGTCACGGGGACAGGAACTGGCGGTGGAGGTGGACGAGGCAGATGCAGTCAACGTCATCCTCGAACCTGGTGAGATGTCACTGCACCACGGACAGGTTTTTCATGGCTCAAATTTCAATCAGTCGGATGACCGTAGAATTGGTCTGGCAATCCGGTATATCACCCCGGATATGCAGCAGACTATAGAAGAGAAAACCGACGCCGTACTGGTTGCCGGTGTGGACGGGTACCATCACTTCAACTTAAAAGATGCACCCGCAGGCCTGTTGCATACTGACGATATTGCTGCTGTAAAACGCAACAACGCTATCAAGGAGCGCTTTCTGATGGCAGGAGCAAAGCAGTAGTCAGACAGCTAGCGCAAGTAAGCGGTGAGCCAATAAAGGCTATCGCGCAATCCAGACTTCCCTGACTTCGTCAGAGCGCACAAGTGCAGACCAGTGCTGCCCGTACGATAGTACGCTTTCATCCCCCAGCGTTTGCACTTCGTATTGCGGTGCACCGTTTTCTGAAGTCAGGTGATCACGGAAATCATAGCCATGCTGCCGGAAAGACATCACTTCTACGATACCGTTCAACGCCAGCAGTGAGTTACCGTTTGCGTGTCGGTAAATCTTTGCATCAATGCCGTCGAGCTTGTCACTGACGGGTTTTCCCCAGTCCTTTAATTTAGCCCGCGTTGCTGCTGCGTCAATATCATCCCCGGGGGTAATTTCCATTGCCCATTGTGTCGCGTTGTCTTCTTCTCTCTTAAGGTTTGAACACGCAGTTGTTTTCAACTGTCTGCAAACCATCACGCGGTAGTCCATTGGGAGCTGATTCAAGCGATTAGATAATCGGGTCAGTTGCACAACCGCCTGGTCCTTGCGTCCACCTTCAGAAAGTAATCTCGCATAGTTATATATTAAATCGTCGGTAGCATCTGCTCCTGATGCCACACGTTCAAACTTCTCCAGCGAAAAGGTATTCCAGGGATCTCTTAGACGTGCGTTTTGCATCACAGCGATTGCGTCAAGTGCAATGAGCTGTGGATCATCGGGCCATCCATCCATTTTTTCAATAGCAGCCTGCGCTGCAGAATATTCGCCCAGGTACATCAGCGCCGATACTAAATTGATTGTTGCGGTTGTGTTGTTATACTTCTCCGCCCCGCTTTCCAGTGATCTCACCGCCGCGTTTAGAAACCCTCTGACATCTGCAGATAGCTCAGCACCGCCAAAGTTTCGGGAACCGCTCAAAGGCACACCGGAATCATAATCCAGCACCGCCGGGTACCAGAAACGATAGGCAAGTTCCGGCGGCATTCTCTCACGCGCGATCTGCAAATAAACATAGCCGAGATTATTTAACACCTGCGCTGAGGGATATATATTTTGAAAATCTTCAAGCAGCACCCGCGCTTCGTTATAGCGGCCGAAATGTGCCAGACGCACTCCGTACTTAAATAAATCAACTGCGTTATTGAGACTTTGAAATTTTTTCTTCAGATGTTTGGTACGTTCCCCGGGTAGAAAATGTGTGTCTCCGGACAACGTACTCGTTTGTTGCGCCCAATCCGCAAGAAAGCTGTCTTCACCTCGTACAGCATTGAAAATTTCGCTTGTGTCAAAACCGGCCAGTGACGCATAAATAAATCCGTCTTCATCGGCACGGCGTTCATCATGTCTGCGTCTTTCTTTGGCACGCTCACCGTAATCTAATAACGTATTGCCGGCCATAAACTCCTGTCTGCGGATCTCTTCATGCCAGAAATCATCTTCAAGCACATGCTTAAGCTCATGACCAAGCACAAAAGCCAGCCGCGCGTCTTTAGCTTTTAGGGAATCATTACTGCCATAGATTGCCTCAATGGCACCACGGGTGAGAATGACATTGCGGTCCTGCAAAGTCGCAGCCCAGGGCCAGCCGTCGCAACGAAGTATAAACAGTCGCGACTGCTTGTCACGTGCATCGCTGGCACTTTTTACGCGTTCAAATATTTCTTTGACACGTCTTGTACGCATGTCATCCGGGCTCTGGCCTCCGCACCGCTTAGACCACGCAACGACGTTGGAATTATTGTTAGCCAGGACGGGAGTTGCAACACTCAAAGCGCTCAACACCAGCGACAAAATGAATATCGGCTTCAGAAACATCTTATTGCTGTCGGTAAAAGGACATCATAGAACGACAGACTTTATATCTCTGGCATTATTGAGAATACGTCGGATATCAGCCGGTTGCATAGAGTTACTGATGACCTCGGCAAAAAGATCATCAAGCAATTCTTTGAGCTCTGGAGCATCATCCGGCACACTGAGTGTTTTACCGTGATCAATAGCTGACTGCAGAACAGACGTATCAGAAGTAGCCAGTGCATGCTCAGACGATAAAACTACTGCCTCCACCGACTGACCGAGTAAATACCAGTCAGTGAATTCGCTGTAGCCTGCATGGTTCTGCGTTGCACTCACCAGAGTATCAATGCTCTCGACTATTTCAGGGGAAATAACAACTTCTGCATCTTCCACACCGGTGGAAGACAGGGCAACAATTTGTTGTGCCGCCAGATTGACTTCCTCAGGGTTGTTCGACGAGTCCATCAAATAGCTCTGAACAACTTTTTTCAACGGATCTGCATCACCCGCACTGTTTCTGAAAACCTGAAGATCTGCTGCGAGCACTCCATACTGGAAAGCGTTGCCGCGTTCGTTATTCGTGTTTGAAAAACCAAGCATCTCTGTACTGAGAGGTTCAACATACGGCGCGAGCAACGGCGACAGGTAGGCGATATTGTCCGGGGCATCTGTCACGTTGTTTTTGGTGTTAATCAATGGAAGTAATACAAAGGCAAAAACAGCTGCCGCGACAGCCGGCAGGATGAACTTTGCCACAGGTGGTCCGTCATTACCGGCAGTCGTTAATTTGCCCAGCCACTTAAACGGACCTACCGGACTACCAACCGGCTTCACATCAGCTTCCACAGAATGTACGCGAGGCTGGTCTTCAATTTCAGCAGTCCGGTCATGACCATCATCAGCTTGCGCCAGGATGCCACAC
>CAYLZS010000152.1:0-12873 GCA_964388065.1 uncultured Granulosicoccaceae bacterium | reverse complement strand
TCCTGATACAAATCCGCCTGTATTCAGGCCTGCGGTTTTATCCTGATGTGACTGATTAAGGAGAATTCGCACCAGCGCCTGAGTACCGGTCATGTATACACGACCTTCAGTCTGCTGGTAACAATCGGATAATTGATAGGGCTTGAGTTTAGCGTTCACTTTTCAATCCCGTCCCTCAATGTAAGCAAAACATAAACAAAAGCGTTTTTAAGTGAAGTCGAAGTCCAGTACGACGTCGTCACTGTCAGGGCGGGTCTGGCAGGCCAGTGTAAAACCTGCTTCAATTTCCCAGTCTGCCAGCGAGAAGTTCAGGTCCATTTGTGTCGTGCCTGCGGTGACTTTGCAACGGCATGTGCTGCACATACCACCGGCGCAGGAAAACGGCAGATCGAGCCCGGCTCTTTGCGCGGCTGACAGTACCGTTTCGTCTTCTACTTTAACAACACGTTCAGCACCATCGAGAATTATCGTAACTGGTGTACCGGTGTTTGACTCTTGTGTTTTTGTCTTGCGGCGAGGTTTAACCGGTGTTTCCCCGGCGCTTGTGAAAAGCTCGAATTTAATTTTATCCTGTGCGATACCGGATTCAACCAGACCTCGTGAGCAGTTATCGATCATTTCCTTCGGGCCACACAGATATACAGCGTTACAAGCTTGTGGTTCAATCAATCCCGAGCTTTGCAAGTGACCCAGTTTTTCTGCATCGATGCGACCGTTGAAAATTTCGGCATCCTGTTTTTCTCCGGTGAGCATATGTGCGAGCATGAATCTGTCGTTAAACTGGTTTTTAAGGTTATCGAGATCTTCGCGGAACATAATGCTTTGCGTATTGCGATTCCCGTAGATTAACGCCACATAACTATCCGGTTCATCGTTGAGAACGGATTTTATAATCGACAGGCAAGGTGTAATGCCGGAACCTGCAGCGACCAGCAGATAAATATTGCGTCCGCCAATTTCTGCGGTGAAGCGTCCCTGCGGTGTCATCACCTGACACTGATCACCAACTTCTAAAGTAGTGGCATAGTTTGAAAAGCGCCCGTCTTCTACCCGCTTGATGCCGACTTCAATGGCGTCACATTTATGGTTTGAGCAGATTGAATAAGACCGCCTGATATCTTCACCGTTGACTTCTGCGCGCAGGGTCAAATATTGACCGGGCTGAAACTGGTATTGCTCACGAAGCTCGGGTGGCACGGAAAAAGACAGTGCAACACCGTCTGGTTGCGGCCTGATATGGCAAATGGTTAGTGTGTAAAAGGCGGGCATATCAGTGACACTTAAAGTATTCGAACGGTTCGCTGCAACTGTTGCACTGATACTGCGCTTTACAGGGCGTTGAACCGAATTCTGATATTTTTTTTGTTTTGTTACTTTTACAGTTCGGGCAATTGATAACCGGGCTTGCAAAGAAAGCAGTTTTATCTGTGTGTGATTCCTGTGGTGGTGCTATACCCATCGCTTCGAGTTTCTTTTTGCCGTCGTCTGTTATCCAGTCGGTGGTCCAGGGTGGTGACATCACTCGTTCTATCCGGGCTTTAAAGCCTGCCTGCTCTAATGCTTCAACTACAGACTGTTCTATTACATCCAGCGCCGGACAACCACTGTATGTAGGTGATACGTGGGCAACCACTGTATCATTCTGAAGCTCTACGGACCGTAGTATTCCCAGATCTGTCAATGTTAGAAACGGAAGTTCGGGGTCTGGCACATTGGCGGCAATTTCATGTGCGGCCTCAAGATCTACACCGGCTTTCACCACTGTGCTCCCGGGTATGCGCGCTGCACGTACTGCAATTCCGCAAGCAGGTAACCAAAGCATTCGGTATGTTGTCCGTTGCGACCGCCCAGTTGAGGAAAGGTAACTTCGGGAACTTCCAGACAGGCTGTTTTAAAGACTTGTTCTATGGTGGTGTTCCATTGTGTTTGTACTGCTTCTGTGTCTGGCAGAATGCCCTGTTGTATGCATGCTTGTCGAGCATCGTCTTCTGTAAACAACTCTGCGGTGTAACTGTGCAGTGCATCGACAGCATCGACCATTCTGGCAGCACTTTCCTCTGTGCCGTCGCCAAGGCGGATAATCCATTCGCCTGAATGGCGCACGTGGTAGCCCGTTTCTTTTAATGCCTTGCCGGCTATACCACAAAGTGTCTCATCATTGCCTTGCAGTACTCCATCCCAGAAAGGCTGCATAAAGGCTGCAAAGTAGAAGTGTCGCAGCATGGTGTGAGCAAAGTCGGTGTTGGGTCTTTCAACCAGCAGGCAGTTGGTGTATTCGCGATCAGTTCTAAGGTAGGCAAAGTCGTCTTCTGTACGGCCTTTGTTTTCGAGTGTTGCTGCATAGTTGTAGAGTGATCGCGACTGGCCGATAAGATCAAGTGCTATGTTCGGCATAGACAGATCTTCTTCAAGCATGGGAGCATGGCCACACCATTCAGACATGCGATGGCCAAGTATCAGGTGGTCATCGGCAATTTGCACCACCGTTTTGATCAGGGTGTCGGCCGTATTCTGCGCCACTACATGTGCCCTACTTCATCAGGTATGTCGTAGAAGCTCGGGTGACGATATATTTTGTCCGATGCCGGATCAAAGTTTTCATCGGCGTTGGCGGGATCACTGGCGACAATATCTGCTGCCTGTACTACCCAGATAGAGTTGCCTTCCTCACGGCGGGTATAGACATCGCGGGCGGATTGCATTGCCATCTTTGCATCAGAGGCGTGCAAACTGCCGACATGTTTATGGTTAAGACCGTTGCGTGGACGAATAAAAACTTCCCACAAGGGCATTAACTGCTGGCCGGCTTCTGCATCGTTTTTCATCTCAGGCGGCCTTATTCCTGTTGGCTGTTTTTTTAGCGTAAGCTATTGCAGCATCTCGTACCCACGCACCGTCGTCCCAGGCTTTTTGGCGTGTACGGATGCGGTCTTTATTCATCATGCCATGGCCTTTCACCACGCGCCAGAATTCGTCCCAGTCTATTTCGCCAAAGTCATAGCCTCCATCGCCATTGTTTTTGCTTTTGTTCCATTTAAGATCGGGGTCAGGCATTTTTAGACCGATCAGTTCTGCCTGAGGCACCGTGGCATCGACAAACTTCTGTCTGAGTTCATCGTTGGTGAAGCGTTTGATTTTCCATGTCATTGACTGGTCTGAATGCTGGCTGTCTGAATCGGGCGGTCCAAACATCATTAGTGATGGCCACCACCAGCGGTTTAACGCATCCTGCGCCATCTCCTTTTGAGCGTCGGTGCCTTCGGTAAGAGTTGTCATGAGTTCGTAACCCTGACGCTGATGAAAGCTCTCTTCTTTACATACGCGGATCATTGCTCGTGCATAAGGCCCGTAGGAGCAGCGGCACAGTGGTACCTGATTCATGATTGCAGCGCCATCAACCAGCCAGCCGATTGCGCCCATGTCGGCCCAGGTGGGTGTTGGGTAGTTGAAGATTGAAGAGTATTTGGCAGTGCCACTCAGCAGTTCTTCTGTCATTTGTTCTCGTGACACACCGAGCGTTTCTGCAGCTGAGTACAAATACAGACCGTGGCCGCCCTCATCCTGCACTTTGGCAAGCAGTGCTACTTTGCGTCGCAGTGACGGTGCACGAGTTATCCAGTTGCCTTCAGGCAACATACCCACAATCTCTGAGTGGGCATGCTGGCTGATCATGCGTATCAGGGTTTTTCTGTACGCCATTGGCATCGGGTCATTTGGTTCTATTTTTTCTTCGGCATCTATGCGCGCCTGGAAAGCATCGAGGAATTCCTGTGATTCATCGACTTTATTGTCCGCACCTATCAGACCTTGAGAATACATAGCTGAACCCCCTGTTCCGGCAATTGTCGGCATGCTGTGACTTAGGCAATACGTTACAGAAATTGAGTAACGAATATAGTTACTGTAACATAAAATTTCTGTCGTCAGGCCATCACGCCGTTTGGTTTCGAGTCTTTCACTGAGCATTTCGTGCTCAGTTGTCTGACCCAATAAAGGAATGCAAGTTTGACCCCGGTAAGTTACAAAAAAGAGGCTGATCATGCCTGGGTAATGATCAACAATCCGCCGGTTAACGCAACTTCGCGTGAAGTGCGGTCGGGGTTGCAGGATGCGGTGAGCAAATCTGTCAGCGATGGGTGTCGCACCGGAATGATAATTTGCAAGGGTAAAACTTTTGTTGCCGGTGGAGATATTTCCGAATTCGGCAAACCGGCGCAGGTGCCACATTTACCGGATGTCTATCGGCATATTGAGCGCAGCCCGGTTATCTGGGCTGCAGCGTTGCACGGTACGGTTCTCGGTGGTGGTTTTGAGCTCGCTATGGCGTGTCATATAAGAGTGGCACTGCGAGGTACGCGCTTCGGGTTGCCGGAAGTCAATCTCGGACTGATACCCGGTGCTGGTGGTACCCAAAGATTGCCGCGACTGGTGGGTGCTGAACTGGCTGCTGATCTCGCCAGTAGCGGCCGTATGATAGATGCACAGGCTTTATTTAATGCGGGTGGGCTTGATGCGGTAGTCAATGGCGAACTGGTGAATCAAACATTGATAATACTGCAGGCAACTGCCGCCCAGCCGCTCTCGGTCAGTGAGCGTGGGATCATGCCTGTGAGCGCAGATTTTTTTGAAACCTTTAAACTGCAAACGAAGAAAAAAGCCAAAGGTGCCGGTGCACCATTGATGAACCTTGATGCGGTGCAGTGGGCTTGTGATACAGACTTTGATGACGGTCAGCAGCGCGAAAGAAAACTTCACCTGGAGTTGCGTGACAGTGATCAGTCCATTGCACTTAGACATGTATTTTTTGCAGAACGCTCTGTATTAAAGCCTGATGTGATAAAGGATGTTAAAGGCCGCAAGGTTGAGCATGTCACGGTTGTTGGCGGTGGATTGATGGGTGCAGGCATAGCTGCTGCCTGTCTTAATGCGGAGTTCAGGGTTCACTTGCTGGAGGTAGATGATCAGTCTGTTGCTGCTGCAAAGGCTCGTGTAGCCGAGTTGCTTGCCGGTGCGCTGCAGCGAGGAAAAATTGACCAAAAAGCCTATCAGAAACAGATTGAATCTTTTAGCTGTGGCAGTGACTACCAGGCTGTTGCAGATACGGATATAGCAATTGAAGCGGTATTTGAAGACATTAAAATTAAAAAGCAGGTCTTTAAAAAACTGAGTGAACATATCAGTACTGATGCTTTGCTTGCAACAAATACCTCCTACCTTGATCCGGAGTTAATAGCAGACGGTATCAGTAATCCAGAGCGTATTGTCGGACTGCACTTTTTTTCACCGGCTCACATTATGAAGTTGCTTGAGATTATCAGAACCCGCGCTACCAGTGCCACGGTATTGGCAACATCGTTTGAGTTTGCCAAACGTCTCAGCAAAGTCGGTGTTCTCTCCGGTGTGTGCGATGGTTTTATTGGCAATAGAATGCTCGCCGCTTTTCGCAGGCAGGGTGACTACCTGCTTGCCGATGGTGCGACTCCCGCACAAGTGGATGCAGCAATGCGATCGTACGGATTGCCTATGGGTCCATATGAGTTACAGGATCTCACGGGTCTGCAAATAGGTTGGGCAAACAGAAAACGTCTGGAACCGGACCGATCTCCTGCAGAGCGCTATGTAAATATTGCTGATAAGTTGTGTGAGCAGGAGCGCTTTGGCCAGCGCACAGGTCGTGGCTGGTACCGGTATAAAGCTAATGACCGGACCCCGATCGTTGATGAAGAAGTAACGCAGCTGGTAAAAGACTATTCGACCCAACATGGAATAGTGCGGCGTTCATTTACTGAGCTGGAAATCCAGAATTCAATGATCGCTGTAATGGCGAATGAAGGGATGCGAATACTCGAAGAGGGAATTGCAGAAAGGCCATCAGACATCGACATAGTGAAAATACATGGGTATGGTTTTCCTCGCTGGCGTGGAGGGCCCATGCATGCAGCACAAGTGCAGGGGCGTGAAGTTATAGTCAGGTGGTTAAGTGAAGCCGACAGACAAAGCCCTGGTAGCTGGGTATTTGCCAAACACTTTGGCGGCTGACAGATGTGAAGCACATAAAAACTTCGATTAAGAAAAGCAGATCGATATGAATGTAGAGAGCTTTGTCGCAGGACGCTGGATTGCAGCTGGAGACACTGCACAAAATATACACTGTGCGGTCAGTGGTGAGGTAATAGCGCAGGCTGGAAGTAATCAGTTTGATACAGATGCAATGTTGTCGATAGCTCGAGACAAGGCGGGATCTGCGTTGCGGGAAATGACTTTTCACGAGCGCGCAAACGGCGTTAAAGCACTTGCGACGTTATTGAACGATAACAAGGATGCGCTGACAGAATTGTCTTTTCATACAGGTGCAACCAAAGCTGATTCGTTTATAGATATCGATGGTGGTATCGGCACAATGTTCGTTTTTGCCTCCAAGGCAAAACGGGAGTTGCCGGATGATCGAATTTTGATGGATGGAGCCACAGAAACACTTTCACGCCATGGTACGTTTTTGGGGCAGCATATATACACTGCCAAACAGGGTGTGGCGGTACAGATTAACGCTTTTAATTTTCCGGTGTGGGGCATGCTTGAAAAGCTCGCCCCGGCGTTGCTTGCCGGTGTGCCTTCCATTGTAAAACCTGCGACGGTTACTTCCTATTTGACTGAGGCGTGCTTCAGATTAATGGTTGAGAGTAAGATTTTTCCCGACGGCACAATGCAACTGATCGTAGGTCGGCCGGGTGATCTGTTCGAACATTTAGGGTCGCAGGATCAGGTCGGCTTTACCGGCTCTGCTGCAACTGCATTGCAGTTGCGGTCGCATCCAAAGCTGCTGGAAAATTCAGTTTCGTTTAACGCAGAGCAGGACAGTCTTAACAGTACGGTGCTCGGGCCAGATGTGAATGTTGGCAGTGATGAGTTTACTTTGTTTGTTAAAGAAATCTGTCAGGAGATCACTACCAAGGCAGGTCAAAAGTGTACAGCGATCAGACGTATTATGGTGCCTGAGCATTTGCATAATGATGTCGCTGATGCTGTAGTGGCCCAGCTTTCTGAAGTAACAGTGGGTGATCCAAAGCTCGATAGTACAGATATGGGTCCGTTAGTCTCACTGGCACAAAAGCAGGACGTAACAGACAAAACGGCTTTAATCGACTCTGAAGCGAAACTACTCTGTGGTGGTGAGCCATTGAAGCTTAACGGTGCAGTTGAAAAAAAAGGTGCTTTTGTAGCACCGAAACTGTACTCGTGTAAAAACCCGGACGATGCAAAGCATGTACACATGACAGAAGCGTTTGGGCCGGTTGCAACGCTAATGTCGTATAAGAACACCAGTCAGGTGGCAGACCTGCTAAATCGCGGTGGCGGAAGTCTGGTTGCTTCAGTGGTTACGGAGGATGCTTCTTTTGCTCGTGACCTCACGCTGGCCTCTGCAGCTTTTCATGGGCGCTTGTACTTTAATAACCATAAATCGATGCAAGAGGCTACCGGTCATGGCTCGCCCTTACCACATATGACCCATGGCGGGCCTGGCAGAGCCGGTGGCGGCGAGGAACTGGGTGGCGTCAGAGCGGTAAAGCACTATATGCAGCGAACCTCTGTTCAGGGTGGCCCTGAAATTCTGGGTGGTATATGCAATCAATACTTTGCGGGTGCACCACAAACGAAATCTGAGGTTCATCCGTTTAGAAAAACGTTTAACGAACTGATGATCGGAGATACGATCAGTGCCGGTCCAAGAAAAATATCTATTGAAGATATTGAGACGTTTGCGAGGTTTACCGGCGATACATTTTACGCACACATGGATGAAGAGGCAGCCAAAGCAAACCCGTTTTTCCCGGGGCGGGTGGCCCACGGCTATCTGCTTTTGTCATTTGCTGCGGGGTTGTTTGTTGATCCTGACCCCGGGCCTGTGCTTGCAAACACCGGCCTTGATGGTTTGAGTTTTCAGAAGCCGGTGGTTGCAGGTGACAGTCTTTCGGTTACTTTAACTGTAAAGAGTCGCAAGCTTCGCAATGCTGAGTATGGTGAGGTTCGCTGGCACGTCGTCTTGTTCAATCAAAACGAAGAGCAAGTGGCGTCTTATGAGCTACATACAATGAACGCTACTGCCATCAACAGTGAATGAAATAATTACTCAATACCGGTCTGATGATTTTGTTTGGTGTGCTATGAGCTGTAGTCGATATGAGTAGTGATGTCGATAAGCTCCTGATGTCTCTACAGCAGGACAGCTCACTGAAAGTATGGTCTCTGATAGTCACTTTTTTTGGCGATGCGGTGGTGGCGCGTGGCGGCAATGTATCTGCGAGGACAGTGCAAACAGTTTTGTCTGCTATGGGGATTGGTGCAGGCGCTGTACGAACTGCGTTTTCCCGACTTGCCAGTGATCGGTGGATTGTTCGTCAGAAGGTTGGTCGGGAGAGTTTTTATGAGTTGGCTGTCGATGGACACCAGCCTTTCAAGAGTGCTTCAGTAAGAATTTATTCGCCGTCGATATCCCAGCAAGAATCGTCGAACAAATGTGTCTGGACAATTGCTGTAAAAAATCCCGCCTCAAAACCCGGCAATATTGACCTTCTGCGCAATGGCATGCAAATCACAACTAATTGCTGGCTCTTCGACACTGTAACATCTGACATTAACGCGAAACTTCAAAGCAACGGCTTTATGTGCCTGAGTGGATATCCGGATGAATTTCCAGAATGGGTCACCAATAAATTGTTGCCGAATACTCTGGCTGGAGGGTATACACTGCTTGAACAGCGATTCTCGTTAATAAAGCGCGTTGATAATCTCGATCCGTTAGAGAGTCTGGTTTTGCGATGCTTATTGATTCACCAGTGGCGCAGGGTGCTTCTGCGTACGCAAGTGCTGCCATCAGAGTTAATACCCGATAGCTGGCCTGAAAAAACATGTCGCGAATTTGTATCGAGTCTCTACCATAAGCTTTTACCGGGTTCTGAGGCCTGGCTGGATGACCATGCTGTCTGCGCTGACGGTGCTTTGCCAGAGCCGGGTGTTGATATCCGTCTGCGTTTTACAGATCAGTTTAATAGCATTCACTAAGCAATACATACAGAGGATCAGTCATTGAAAGATGTATATATATGCGAGGGAACCCGATCAGCTATTGGCAGGTTCGGTGGTACGCTGTCATCTGTGCGGCCCGATGACCTGTTAGCGGAAATCATTAAGGCATTGGTGGCCTCAGCTCCAGGTCTTGACGTTGCTGCTATTGATGATGTGATTATCGGTTGTGCGAATCAGGCGGGGGAAGATAATCGCAATGTAGGCCGCATGGCTGTGCTACTGGCTGGCTTGCCCGTTGTTGTGACTGCCTCTACGGTTAACCGGCTCTGTGGTTCCGGGCTTGATGCAGTGGGAACTGCAGCACGGGCAGTCGCTTGCGGTGAAGCAGAGGTAATAATCGCCGGTGGTGTTGAAAGCATGAGCCGGGCACCGTTTGTTATGCCTAAAGCTGAAGCTGCCTTTTCCAGAAAGGCAGAGATATATGACACCACTATTGGCTGGAGGTTTGTTAACAGAATGCTTAAAAAGCAATACGGTATCGACTCGATGCCGGAAACTGCAGAGAATGTTGCGGTGGATTTTAATATTTCACGCAATGATCAGGATGGCTTTGCGTTACGTTCTCAGGAGAAAGCGGCAGCTGCGATAGAAAGCGGACGATTTGTTAAAGAAATTACACCAGTCAGTGTTCCACAACGCAAGGGAGACGCTGTCGAGTTTGCTGTCGATGAACACCCGCGTGCAACCACTCTGGATAAGCTCGGTTCTCTGAATACTCCTTTTAAGGATGGTGGTTGTATAACAGCAGGCAATGCATCCGGGGTCAATGACGGAGCAGCGGCACTAATTATTGCCTCTGCCGATGCTGTTAAAAAATATAGCTTGCAGCCAAAGGCGCGGTTTGTCGGAATGGCAACGGCCGGTGTAGAGCCACGCATAATGGGAGTAGGGCCGGCACCTGCAACTAAAAAGCTGCTCGACCGGCTGGACTTAAGTATTAAAGATATTGATGTTGTTGAACTCAATGAAGCGTTTGCGGCTCAGGGGCTTGCAGTCATGCGTGAGCTGGGGCTGGATGATGACGATGCTCGTGTTAACCCTAATGGCGGAGCAATAGCACTCGGACATCCGTTGGGTATGTCGGGTGCAAGGCTTGCGTTAACCGCAGCTGTAGAGC
This sequence comes from uncultured Granulosicoccaceae bacterium, assembly GCA_964388065.1. Lineage (GTDB taxonomy): Bacteria > Pseudomonadota > Gammaproteobacteria > Granulosicoccales > Granulosicoccaceae. Next base: position 2,672 of record CAYLZS010000152.1, on the reverse strand, counting down.
TTCAGGAAAAACAGAAACAGCGTGCATTATGCACCATGTGTATTGGAGTTGGGCAGGGTATAGCACTGCTAATGGAGAAGGCGTAGTGACTCCATTTTTATAGTATTTACAGGTTGCGATCGAGCGTCTCACGAATGGCCTGGTATGGCGTGGTATGGCGTGGTATCAGTTAAAGGCTATGCTGCAGGGTAATTTGTGACAAATTTATTGTTGTACATTGTTACTGTTTTAATTTGGGGTACTACCTGGTACGTCATTAAGTTACAACTTGGGCCAGTGCCTGAGAGTTGGTCAGTTGCGTGGCGTTTTTTTATTGCAGCCTCTTTGCTGGCTCTGTGGCTTGGTGTGCGTGGCAGGTTGGTTGATCTGCCGAAGGGCCGCGATCTGTTTTTTGTTTGTGCCCAGGGTGTGATGCTGTTCTGTCTTAATTACTGGCTCTTTTATCTTATCTCAAATGATTTAACTACGGGTCTGGTAGCGATTATTTATTCGTTAATCACGCTTATGAATATTACCAATCAACGTATCTTCTTTCAGGTGCCGGTAAATACCCGTGCATTAGTCGCCAGTTTGATTGGTATCACCGGATTGGTGCTGGTTTTTTATCCGGAGTTTGCTGAAGTACAGTCGAACAAAAAGTTAACTCTGGCAGTTGCTCTGGGAGTGCTCGCCACCTGGTTTGCGTCAGTCGGTAACATAATTTCAGTGCGTAATTCGCGCATGGGATTGCCTGTGATGCGTACTAATATGGTCGGTATGTTTGCAGGTGCGGTGTGCATGAGTGGTATTGCACTGGCCAGTGGTGAGCCTGCAGCAATTGAGCTAACACCTCGGTATCTTGGTGCTATGTTATATCTCGCAGTGTTCGGGTCAGTGCTTGCATTTGGTTGTTACCTGACTTTAATTCATCGGATCGGTGCAGATAAAGGTGCTTATGCCGGTGTTGCATTTCCAATTGTAGCGTTGTTAATTAGTACCTGGCTCGAAGACTACCGCTGGACCTTGCCGGCAGCAGGTGGTGTGGTGCTGATAGTGTTTGGCAATGTACTGGCTCTGTCGAAGCCACGTGGCTGAACAGGCAGTAAAATAGACACACCCCGAGTTTGTTCCCTACATACCCGATTGGCGTTCCGCGTCGCTCAATGAGTTCCACCAGTTTGCGTAAGGCGTTTCGGATGGAAGTTGCCCGCTGTAGTCGGGTTCATTGTCGTCCCACCAAACAGGACCTGCTTCACCGAGCGTTATCTTGGCAGCTAATACCTCATGAGCATCTTTAGCCATTCTTGCTTGCATGAGTTGCTTGACTGCACGACGTCTTGTTGAGTCATCGAGTGACGGGTTAGTACAGCGCTTGAGAATGCCCTTTGCAACAAGGTAGCGTCCATCGTCGGTGTGAGGTCGGTCTTTTCTGGCCATGATTTGACGTTTTCAGACGGTAGAAGTACATGACAATAACTGTTTGCGACAACTGATACAATTCGGCTTGTTAGCCAATTGGCGATAAAATCTTAATCGTTGTTTAAATGTGTGTGTTTTGGAAATTGCGGAATAACAAATTCGATTAACTCCTTTAATACATCCTCCACAGGTCTGCTTGAAAATCTGATGTTAAAAGTCACGTGATTAACACCAATATCACGTAGCTGCTCAAGATGTTCAATAAGACGATTTCTGCCGAACCGATAACCCAGATGTATCGGTGACGCTGGTGTATCCGGATTTTCCATCAGGTCAATATACAGTGACTGCGAGAACGGCTTCCAGGGTTGATCGTTTTCCTGCAGCGCTGTTCGCCATTGTGAAAGCGCCAGTGTTTGATGGTTAATCTGTCTTGGGTACATGAGCCAGCCAGCTGCATTTTCTGCAATCCACTCTGGTGACTGACGGCTGTTTCCTGTGACAAACAAAGGCAGATCGCCTGCATAGCACTTTGGCAGCAGGTCTACCTTGCGTGTATGTACTGATTGTTGATTGTCCCAGTTCTCAGGCTTATGTGTGGTGGCCTGAACGAGAGCAAAAATATCGCGAAACGATTGATCACGGGATTCGAAAGGTACGTCGTAAACTGAATATTCAACCGGTCTGTCACCGGATGCCACACCGAAGATCAAGCGCCCTTTAGATAACTGATCAAATATTGGTGTAGGAATTGCTGCTGGAATCACACAACTCAAGTTAGCTGTGAATGAGTTGTCCCAATATGGTGGTTGTGTTGCCACTCAACCATCGGTTCATACGGTGTAAGTGGGTTTAAGTATTTTCCAGGAATATGCATAGATGCGGAATTTTCAACTTTTTAGACGATCCCTTCGTCAATTTTTCAACGCCTGCCTTATTAGTATCTTCTGTCTGCATCCAGTCTGGGCTGATGATACGGAAATATTTTTTGGTCCGGTCTCCGGTGCAGATGCTCAGCCCAATATACTTTTTGTGCTTGACCTATCAAATTCAATGCGGAGGTACGATTGCGCTAACTCTAACACTACTCCAACGTCCCCCTGTACTGACGGATCACCGTTCGGTAACCTGCGCCGTCTTGATCGCATGAATATCGCGTTTACTGAAATTTTAAACGCGGTTAAAGAAGTTAACGTTGGTATCATGAGATTCAGTAACAGGTGGAGTGGTTCGAGAGTCATCTATCCGGTTCGCGACGTCGAACAGCACTTATG
>CAYLZS010000151.1:0-4277 GCA_964388065.1 uncultured Granulosicoccaceae bacterium | reverse complement strand
GGACTTTTAAAAATCGCTTCATCGTGGCCGTATTTGCAGTCAGTACCAAAAATATCACTGGCCAAAGCGTGGCATTGCTTATAAACAGACGACTCACCGAAAACAGATAGTGCTCCTGACAGGTGTGATATTTCACGAATTTCACCGTCGGTGTTCCGATCAGTTTTCGTTTTTAAATCACCCGGCAATCTATCGAAACTACTGTGCAACGCTAATAACTCTGCACGTAGTACCATTAATTCATCTTTATCCAACAGATCTTTAATATGTACCATACCTGTGGCAAAGAGTTCTTCTGATGCTTTTTTCACGGCTTATGCTTTCCAACTTCACTGTTGTTAATTAAAAAACACATAACGACTTTGGTATTTCAGAACATCTATTGTGTCATGACATATTAGGAAATAGCAAGGCCGGAATCAACAGGTATTTTCACGATCAGTCGACAAAAACACAGTACTTGCAATTACTATTACGTCATGACATAGTAATGTCTGTAGTTTCGAAACTGCCCGGTTCTTTAACCCGCAATCCGGAAAATTAATGCCATGTTAGTTTCAATTTGTATGTGTACTTATAAAAGAGCCAGTCTGGAGAAGACGCTCACTAGTATTGTGCAGCAGAAAATGCCACAGGGTTACGAAATTGAAATTGTGGTGGTGGACAATGATGTTGAAGAGTCCGGTCGAGCCATTTGCGAAAAAGTACAGCAGTTACAAAGTACCGTTGCTATCAATTATTTCGTTAACGGTATACGCAATCTGTCGAACATTAGAAACAGTACAATGGAACACGCAGCCGGTGACCTCTTTCTTTTTATCGATGACGATGAATGGGCCAGCACTGATACCTGGCTTGCACAACTTATCAAAACACTGAATGAACATAACGCCGATATTGTTTTCGGCCGTGTGTTAGTTCATTACCCCGACTCCACTCCGGACTGGATTGAGAAAGGAGATATGCTTGGTAAACCGGTATTTCCTCACGGCAGGCTCTTAAAAAAAGGAGCGACATCCAATGCCTTAATGAGAGCTCACTGGGCTCGCGAAAAAGGCTTTGTATTCGATCCATACTTTGGTAAATCAGGTGGCGAAGACACTGATTTATTTCATCGAATATACAAAGCAGGAGGCAAACTGGTTTATGACGCTTATGCGCTGGTAGAAGAGATTGCTGAACCGCAGCGGGTTAACCTTGCATATATCAAAAAACTCAACACCCGCATTGGTCACACACACTATGCTTACCTGTGGTCAAAGCAAAGCGGTTTGGCATATATTACCACCGGTTTATTTGTTCTCGCTCAGATAGCCGGCTATGGCTTACTGGCAGTTGTTTCGCTGCCTTTTGGCAAAGGCCGCTATATGCGGTGGTACGTCAAATTCATTCGAAACGTTGTAAAGCTTAAAACAGCTATTGCACGCGGTGGAAAACCCGTGGAGCTGTACGGCAACCATTAAGCGCAATGAAGACACCATTAAACCTGTAGATTACCCAGTTACCTGATCGCTCTTTATTCGAACAACGCCGGTAGAATCTCGCCGGCAGGCCCGACAAGCTCGATCACACCATCCTCAGCTACACCTGACGATTCTGTATTAACCACTATCACATCCGCACCATTGCTTTTGGCAATGTCTATCAGACCTGCAGCCGGGTATACCTGTGCACTGGTACCCACCACAAGCATGAGATCGGTTTTTTGTGTTTCGGTTAACGCCATTTGCATTGTGCGCTCAGGCAAAGACTCTCCAAACCACACAACCGATGGTCTCATGTAGTGACCACACTGGCACTTGCGCAAAGGCAAAGCATGCTCAAGATTCACGCTTTCAGTGTGACCGCAGTTTGCGTTGCAATGATCCGCTAACAGAGTTCCATGCAGATGTAACACACCCTCTCCATCAGCACCTGCAGATTCCAAAAGGTGATCGACGTTCTGAGTAATATGTGTCCACCCGCTCAATCCTGCCAACACACGGTGCGCATCATTAGGCTGTGCTGCTGCCAGTGTTTTACGACGATAGTTGTACCAGTCGATCACCATTGCGGGATCTGATGCAAACCCCTCCTGAGAAGCAAGCTGCATCGGATCAAATTTAGACCACAGAGCATCTTCGTCTTTTTTATCCCGAAAGGTCGCAATGCCCGACTCAGCACTAAGACCTGCGCCGGAGAAACTTACCGGGTGTTGTGCATTTTTAATTTTTTGTGTTGCTTGCTGTATCGGATTTTCCATAGCAAGCAACTATACCCGGATTATCATAGTGACTACAATGCAGGCTGCCCCGAAAAACCCGAGCCGGTTTACTATCACGATGCGATTCGTTTTTTATATTTGCGTGAGTAACGGTTGCCATTGGGATCGTGCAACAAAGCATAGCGCTAATATAGGAGACACTGGAAGAAGTTACGACATGATCCATATAGCCATGGCGTATGAGTCGCGTATACCGAGTACCGCGCGAATGTTTAACTTTGACACAATCAGTTAGAAAGTATCTCCAGATACTTTACTGCGTAGCGTCTGCCAAGTTCTCGCAACCCTTCAGCGTTAAAATGAAATCCATCCAGATGTGTATGCAGGTTTTCACTGTCAACGCAGCCTGACCAGCGATCGCCGTTGCTGTTAAGTGCCGACAGTTGACGATTGACCACCTCAAACACAGCGGTCTCTCCACAAATAAAGGGTCGATCAGAAGAGAACCAGCTTTGCACTCGAAAATTTTCAATCAGTGAATCAAGCTTACGGTGATAGTCAGTATCTCCTTCATCGTTTTCTCCCTGATGCCATAAAATTCCATCAAGCTGGTTTTTATGTGGCAGCTGGTTTATCGCCTGAAGAACTTTACGATCTAACTGCTGGAAGAACCCTCCGGCAGGACTCCAGTGTGTGATGCTTTGGCCAGGTGCTGTGACAAGTACAAAGCCAACCACTCGATCACCGTGCCGGCGTGCGATTTCTTTCGCCATGTGCAACGAAAGGTTATTGTTCGGTTCTTCTCCAGGATTTCCTCGTGGAAAATTACCCAAATCCCACACCTGGTGCAGATCTGCCTTTTGCCAGCCCTGATCCGTAAAAGCAAAAACCTGTTCGTGCGGGGAGTCCAGTGTGGCGTCAAACGCACTTTGAGCACCCAGTGCATTCGACTGCCCGGTGACCAGAATTAAATCGGTAATATCTGCAGGTGTCGCTGGTACGTTCCGTTGTCTGACTTCTGTTTCCGCTTCCTGCTGAGTCTGATCCGGGCTTGCCTGTTCGCCGGTTGTTGCCGGTTCGCGTTCGGGTTCTGAGCTTCCACTCGCGGCAATAGCCGGCTCGGCAGCAGCCGTGTCTTCGGAACTATCATTATCGGAATCACTGGTCGAAGCAGGCGTTGCCTGGGGTGCATCAGGGGAAAAATCGTCCTGCTGAGACACCGTGGCACTGTCTTCAGCCGGCTGCTCATTGTTGATGGTCGCGCCACCGCCACATGCAAAAATGAGCGATGCCATCACTGATATTAGAAAGGTTTTGAATAGCGGGAACATCGAACGAGTATCCGTCCTTAGAAATCTGGTCCCTATTCAATAGTTCAATATCAGGAAAACGGTGGATCAATTTCGAAAACAGATATTACAAACCGGCTACAACTCAGCGGCTACTCCACCCAGACCACCCGATTACCCTCAAGTATTGAACTGGCAAATTCCGGCATCTTCAAACCATCCGAAACAAGAACATCAAGCGCTGCTTCTGCCGCAAGCACGTCATCGATTCTGGCGATGACTTCATCAATGCGCTCTAAAGGCACAACCACCACTCCGTCTCTGTCACCAACAACAACATCTCCACTAGATACTTGAATACCGCCTACTGTTATTGGAAATCCTGCGGAACCGGGGCCATTACGTGCAGGTGAATTAGGTGTTACGCCTGCGGCATAGCAAGGCAACCTGGTATCAATAGTACCTTCGATATCTCGCACACAACCGTCCGTTACAATGGCATGAACACCATTATTTCTTGCCATACCAGCTACCATATCGCCGATGACAGCGGTTGCCATAAAAGCATCCGTTGCGATAACGATCACGTCACCGGGCTCGGACAAATGAAGTGCACCGAACACCGCAAGGTTATCTGCAGGTCCGGCATCACAGGTCAGGGCAACACCTGCAAAGCCCGCTGCATCAGGATTAATTGCTTTGACAGTTTGACACAGCGCACCACGACCCCCCAGACAATCGACCAATACACCCGTTGATGCTTTAGCCAGTGCATCGACTTTATC
>CAYLZS010000150.1:0-8273 GCA_964388065.1 uncultured Granulosicoccaceae bacterium | reverse complement strand
ACTGAATCGGGACCAGACTCTTCACGAATATCGAGCATCTGATCGCCAATGTCTTCAATAGCCTCTTCCCAGCTGACTTTCTTCCACTTGCCGCCGGTGAGTTTCATTGGTTACTTAACACGCTTTTCACCGTGTCCGTGTTCACGCCCTGATGCACCTTTGGCACCGTGGGCACCGAGGTTCAGTGGCGACTCGTAATCCGGCTCCTGACCTGCCCAAACGCCATCCTGCACTTCTGCAACAACGCCGCAACCAACCGAGCAATGGGTGCAGACAGATAGTTTGATTTCTGTATCGACACCGTCTTTCGGTGAATTTTCCGCCGCCCTTACTTTAGTGACCATTGCCGGTGCGGCAACTGTTGCAAGTGCCGCCCCACCTGCCGTCACTCCGGAATGGCGCAGGAATGTTCGACGATTAACTGCACGTCCAAACAATCCTAAACCGGCATTTGAATCTCCAGCTGGCACCGACCCATTGAGTTCGGCACTGGCTGATTCCACCTTTCTTTTGAGTTTCATTTATATTCTCCGTTACCGTTTCAATCAGTGTCAGAACCGAGCACGATCGTAGTAATTACGAATGTAGTCATTTTCTTCGTAGCCTTTGTCACCTTTAGCCGGCACTTTCAAAGGCTCTTCGACTTTATCTGCCGCTGTTGCGTTTGGCGCTAATACTGCCGCACTTGCAGCACCACTTGCGACGACCGCACCTTTCAAGAAGTTACGTCTTTCAGATTTTATAAATTTCTTGCTCATTATCATCCTCCAGTTACCTGCATTAACATATTCGGACTCCGCTGACAGTTCAGCGCCATCTTATAATTTTTTTATAACTTTCATTTAGATCGTCATACTCAGATAGCGTTTTTCAACCTCTATAAAACTCTTACCCAGATTGGCAACTGCACGGTAAAAACCCGCACAGGATGCGTCTTCAACTTCTTTAAAAAAATCTTCCGACCACGGTGCAATGTGATCGTTAAAAAAGGAACGTTCCGTATCAAAATCTACTTCATCCGCCAGGATGATCGCGGACATTGCCTGACAAAGCGAGGCGATATGATCTTCAGATTCACTAACACCCTCACTGCGTTCAAACCCAAGAGTGCGCAGATCAGCACGCAGTTGACCGAGAGGTTTTTCCATCAGAAAACCCGTCAGATGCCACGAACCGTAGGGCACAACCACCCCGCGACCCAACCCTATGAAGAGTTGGTGGTATTCATCGTTGATTTGATCCTGCGTGTAATCAAACGCAGATTTGCGCAGCAGTGCCCAAGCCATCTCCATAGAAGATTGGGGCTGTTCAATTTCAGGAAGTTCGCGCAGCAGTGTGCAGTGTTCTTGTGTGGCCGGGGCGGCCAACAGCGCACCCAGCGATGTGTAGAGGTTGGAACGGTCAACGGCAGCTGCGATTTCGGCATCTCTGGACGCAACTTCAGCTTCTGTGCTGACCTTGATGATCGCACTGCCGCCTTTGCTGTTTGGGGTTACGTCTTTGCCTGCCATTTCCGCATGCATGAACACCTGACTCCAGACCCTCTGCTTCTCCCGAGTGTGCGCCTATTTCAATCTTTTTTCCAGCCCTGTTTTGCCTTTGTCATTTGTGGACATCAATGCCGGATTCCGTTTGTTCGAAAATGTCCTTAACCCGACAATCTTCACACATCTTAAGCCGGCGAACCGCCTTATCGTCTTTAAACATCCAGTGATCCGCTAGCTTGGCCTGCATTCGTCCTATGATTTGCTCGGTGGCGAAGGGTGTATTACAAACAATGCAGTTAAATGGTGTTTCCTCGTTTAGAACACGAGGCTTACGCGCTTCTTCAGAGTTGTAGAGAAAGCGCGCACTCAGGCTTATTGCGTTTTCAGGGCACGCTTTTTCGCACAATCCACACTGCAAACACTGACTCTCGATAAAATTGAGCTGCGGCAGTGTGTCGCCATCCTGCAGGGCACTGCCGGGGCAAACAGTGACGCAGGCAAGACATAAAGTACATGTTGATTTATCTACAAATACTTCTCCAAATGGCGCTTCATCAGTGAGCGCCACCGATTCAACTGGCGGCTTGCAATGAGCACCAATATGATCCAGCGAACTGCGAATGGTCTGTCGCTTATCGTTAAACGCCTTAAAAGTCGCAATTGGAATAGATGAATATTCAACTTTAGCGAACGCGTTAATTTCATCTGCGTCAGCGCCATTGATCAGCGTCAGCCTTTCACCGACACCCATTCCGGATAAAATTTTATTCGCTGTAGCGACCTGCGCTTTTAACGCACGGGCCGCTCCTGTATCCGCAGCCGGTGCGTCAATGGCGATTGCATTAACTCCGTACGCAATGGATGCCAGCCAGACATCTAAGCCAACACTTGCGACCTCTTCGACTGCCAGTGGCAGCACTTCCTGAACCAGCTCTGCTTCAATAGATTTCAGTCGCTCGGCACCTGATTCTGCATCATAAAAATAAACCACAGTTGCAAGCTGTGCGTCCTGTCGCGGCTTTAGCAGGCTAGTCAGTTGTGATAACGCATCGGCAGGTGCGGGATAAGCGTAACGCACGGCACCACTGGGACAATTACTCGAGCAACTGCCACACCCCTGACACAGGTAGGGCTCAATTTTAATACCTTCGCCATCGCTTGTTATTGCACCGGTGCCACACACATCGATGCAATTGGTACAGGCTGTGATACTGCTTCTTGAGTGAGCGCAAATCGATGCGTCATATTCGAAGTATTTCGGTTTTTCAAATTCACCCTGCAACTCCGCAAGTTCTGTACACGCAGCGTCAATTGCCGTTGCATCACACCCGGTTGCCTTATAGCCAAACGGCAGCACTTCCTGCCGCAGCATTGGTATATCACCAAGATCAAGTACCAGATCAAAGCCACCCAACAGTGAAACACCCGCCACCATGGCAAGAGAACCCGGAGATTCCGGATCACCGACTGCGCAATCAAAAGCACCCAGGTATCCTTTTAAAAGCAACGCATCAGCTTCGATAACAGCTATGCCGTCTTCAGTTGCCTGCTTGTTGATTGATTTTTTGCCGGGTGTTGGCACCAGTATCGTTTGTCCTGCAGTGTCAAGTTTTGCTGCAACTTCAAGTGCAAGATCCATCGACCCGATAATCAGGCAGTGACCACGTGACTGATAACCGATCAGAGATGTCGTTTGTATTGCATTGGACGGTGTAAATTCAATAGTCGAACTAACCATGGTTAAACTTTTCCTTCGGGAGTTCGCACAGTGTCTTCAATCTTTTCTAAAGCTACAGCGCTGGTATTTTCATCATTGCTGTCATCAGCTGAAGATGGCTCAGGATGATCGCTTGTTACAACTTCCGGTTCACAACTATCCGCTATTTGCTGCTCTGAATTTTCTATAGCAGGATTGTCTTCAGCCGCCACCTCTTCATCGGCATCTTCCGAGTTAGCCGCTTCAATCTCTTCACGTTCCTGCAACAGTCTTTGCTCTTCCAGTTCTGCCAGTCGCGCTTTTTCTTTACGCCGTGCATGAAACTTCATGTCAGAAGTGACGGTATCACCCAGTGGTTCAAACTTGGTGAAGTCATCGTCGTAATCATCTAATCCGTCACGAACTGAAAACCTGCCACTGAAAAACAATTTTTTTAGTGCCAGATTACGCAACTCTTTACTAACACCCTCTGAGAAAAACGGACTGAAATCACTATCTGCGTTGAGTGTTTCTATGTCAGGCATGTCTGCATCAGTTAACGGTGCCTCTGATAACGCATCTTCGGCATCCAGTTCTTCCGCCTGCAGCTCTGACTCGTTTTGCGATGTGCTTAGCGACTGAGACAGGTCTGCTTCAGGTGTCTCAGCAAGCAAACTGTCTGGCACTTCATTTTCCAATACTTCAGCACTACGCTTGCGACGCGACCACCTGCCCAAAAAACCGCTCTCATCACTCCCTGATGATTCGGCGCTGGGTGACCTTTTATCAGGCGACCGGTTTTCGTGCGAACGCTTCATCGCTTTCCTCATCGTGCCACTTTTTTCGCTTGCGCTTTTTACGCTTTGACGGCGCGTAGTTTTCGAGCACAAAGCGTTCAAGTACCAGGTAGATTTTTTCAGGCATGGGAGCACTCAGGATTGTGTCATCAGCTTCCTGATACGCCATTGCCTCATCGTAGTCTGCGGTCACCAGAATCGGTGTGAACTGACCGTCCTCATCATCCTGACAAACAACAAAGAGTTGCTGTTGCTCCCCCACCAGTGTGTGCCAGTAACTCTCGCCACCATCGCGAAAAAACTCGAGCGTAAAGCCGGTCCAGAGTACCTGACGGCTTCCCTCAACATCGCTGATCACCGTTTTTTCTGCACCGGTTGACCTTACTGATGCAGCACCGGTCGAATCAAGCTGCCCACGCACCAGCAATTCGCGCATAGACCAGACAGGTACTCTCATCTCGCCGGTCTTGTTGCCTGCACGGCCGGCAGCAAAGGTTCGATAAGTCTGGTCCAGCACAATGCCGACATCAAAAGCCGGCGCCTGGCGACGCTCTACAAGTTCATTCACAGATAGATTAACTCAGGGGCAAATTCATTCACGGGGCAAAAGCCTGCAGATATTGTTAATCTCCATCGTGAAGAGGTTTCGAGAGAAAAGCAAACCAGACAACTCGACCTGCGAACCGGTAGAAACCGCGGACAGATGGTCTGCGCCAGCCTTAAAGGCCTGACAGGACGCATTTTGCAACGCCCCGCGAGAATGTGACAAGCGCCATGTGATAACCTGCCGTGTAAGAGACGGTATTACGACAACCGAAATTCACTGTCGAGCAGCAAAGGTCACAACACACGTGGGAAACAGCAACACACAATACCGGCCACAGATGAGTCAGTCCGGCCTGCGCCCGACTCACCCTGTTATCGTGGTTAATGAGTATGGCGAAAAGTCGGAACAACAGATTCCCGGTGAATTCCCGCTTACCATCCGCATTGACGATACCGAGATCGTGACATTAATGACGCTCGGCTCACAGCCTGAAGCACTAACGCTTGGCTACGTACGCAATCAAAAACTGATCGAGTCAATCGAAGAAATTGTTTCAATACATGTTGACTGGGATCGCGAGCTAGTCATCGTTGAAACCAGAGCAGGTAAAGGCATTGAAGACTGGCAGGAAAAACTCAATCGCAAAATCGTAACCAGTGGTTGCGGTCAGGGCACAATCTTCAGCTGCACAATAGATAAGCTTTACGAAGTTCAACTACCCGATGCAAAAATAAAGCAATCAGAACTTTATGAAATGATTCGCGAAGTCGGAAAGCTAAACGACATCTATCGAAGTGCTGGTGCGGTACACGGTTGTGCGTTGTGCGATGGTACAAAATCACTCATCCATGTAGAGGACGTCGGTCGGCACAACGCGGCAGATGCAGTCTCCGGCCACATGTGGCTAGAAGGAATCGATGGATCTGACAAAATTTTTTATACCACCGGCCGACTAACTTCTGAAATAGTTATGAAGACCGCATTCATGGGTATTCCGGCCCTGGTGTCGCGTTCCGGTGTCACCCATATGGGACTGGAACTGGCCGAACATCTTGGCCTGACTATGATCGCGCGCGCAAAGGGTAAACACTTCCTGGTGTACCACGGTGCGCAAAACGTCGAACTCGATGCAGTACCACCAAAGCGCATGGTCCCTCCACCTACCAAAGGCATGTTGGATCTAAAAACGAGTTAACGCAATACGGCTGCAATCGGGTGTCATAAAACCTCGCAGCACCGGAATTACACATGGCAAACATTGATATCGCAAAACGTGTCTACGACCACACGTTCAAAATGGACCCGATTGTTCGCAGTATCCTCGATACCGATGTATACAAACTGCTGATGCTGCAAACCATTCTTCAGGAATGGCGCGATATTCCTGTCACCTTCTCACTAATCAATCGCAGCAACACCGTTCGACTTGCCGATGAAATAGATGAAGTCGAATTGCGTGAACAACTTGAACATGCTCGCTCCATAAAGCTCACAAAAAAAGAAAGTATCTGGCTTGCAGGTAACACCTTCTACGGCAAAGAGCGTTTGTTCACAGCCGAGTTCTTACAATGGCTAAAAGACTTCCAGCTCCCCGAATTCGAACTCGCAAAGCGCGATGGACAATACTTAATTGATATCCATGGCAGCTGGGCTGAAGCATCGCTTTGGGAAATTCCACTGCTCACAATTATAAGTGAGCTGCGTTCACGTACCGCCATGCGAGGCATGGGTCGTTTTGAAGTTGACGTTACCTATGCACGAGCAAAAGCCAAAATGTGGGAGAAAGTCCTGCGTTTAAAAGAGCTGCCTAATCTTAATATAGCCGACTTCGGCACCCGCAGAAGACACAGCTTTTTATGGCAGCGCTGGTGCGTAGATGCACTCAAAGAAGGTCTGGGTGCAAACTTCATTGGTACCAGTAACGTGTTACTGGCTATGGACCATGACCTTGAAGCTATTGGAACCAATGCCCACGAATTACCCATGGCAGCAGCAACGCTTTCATCTGACGATGCGTCACTGGCTAAAAGTCCATACACGGTATTGGAAAGTTGGCAGAAGACCTACGACAGCAATTTGTTGATCGTACTACCCGACACTTATGGCACTACCCGTTTTCTGCAAAACGCACCTGACTGGGTCGCTGACTGGAAAGGTTTTCGAATCGACTCTAAAGATCCGATAGAGGGCGGCGAAGAACTCATAGCCTGGTGGAAGCACCGTGGTGTTGACCCGAAAGACAAGCTGGTCATCTTCTCAGATGGGCTGGATATTGAAACTATCGAATCTACCTACCATCACTTTGAAGGCAGGGTACGCATCAGTTTCGGTTGGGGCACCAATCTTACTAACGACTTTAGAGATTGCGCACCCTATCAAAACGATAATCTGAAGGCATTCTCTGTAGTCGTTAAAATTACTGCAGCCAACGGTAAGCCGACAGTGAAGCTTTCAGATAACCTGGCGAAAGCCACCGGCCCAAGAGACGAGATAGACAGATATTTACGCGTGTTCGGGCGAGACCAATTAACTGAAACAGAAGTGCAGGTGTAAGCCACCAAGCTACAACGTAAAGTATATAGCGCTGCTTACTTTGCCAGTAGCTTGTTTTGTCGTGCCAGTATGACTGCACGCTTACGTTCAAATCTGCTCACAACCGGGGCCAGAAGCATCAGTGACAAAGCTGCCAGCCAATAGTAGTAACCAGGCTTTAAAGACGCTCTGTCATCAAGTGTAACCAACACACCTATGTAGGCGGCGGCAACCAGAAATAGAATGCTGAGCCACCAGAACCATTTAAGTGAAGTTACTTTGGTCGGGGAAAAAACCAGCATCGCCCAAAAGACAAATACAAAATTTGCTGCTGCAGCCATTAAAGCAAGGAAGCAGCGAACGAAGTCTGAAACAGATCCGGCAGAAAACAACCCGGCCGTACCATACTTGATCGCAGAGAAAAACGCCTGTACGCCAGCCATACTGCCGGTCTCACCAAAAGCTACCGTCGCTGTGAACAACGAAACTCCGAAGAAGAGAGCGGCAATTGCAAATACTATTTTTCCAATCATAGTTTTTCGATCCACCGGGAAGCCCAGCCTACCGTTACTGGCAAGGTTTTCGGCACATGCTGACATTTATTTAGCTGTACACACAATTTAGCCAGCCGAATCAGTGCCGCATTGCTGCAAAAAGCATTGTTCGAGCACCGATGGCCTGCCTCAAATTTGAGGTCGTAATGCGGATTTATCAAGAGAAATCCCGAAACTCACCAATTATGACAGCTGTGAAGCTGTGCAATTCCCACAAAATGGTCGTGGCTTTAGGAAGTTCCGGTGCCGCAGCGCAAATGCCACGACAAAAAACGCGTCAAGAGTTGTGGGAAAGCAAGGGTTTCAGATCCCTGAGTCACTTAGAAATCTGTCATAAGTCTGAGCGCAAAAAAGTGTAAACCAATTACTCGGACTGAATGAAAACAAACAACGTATAACGACAAACGCGGTCAGCAGCTAAACAGCAATAACTATCGAGGATAACTCTGCTGGTAGCGTCGCTTCTCTTCCAGCACGTACTGATAGAAAGGATCACTTTCAAGGTGCTGTATATAGGCTGCCCATTCGGGCTGTGTTCTGCGCCAACTCCGGGCACTATTCTGTTCGCCTGGCAGTGCCGCACTAATTTGTAACGGTTCAACAGGCTGTGAGTAGCTTGCAACAGAATTAACCGCATCATGCCAGCGCGTTGAAATACCA
>CAYLZS010000149.1:0-36620 GCA_964388065.1 uncultured Granulosicoccaceae bacterium | reverse complement strand
GAATAACGGGGCGAAACTCGCAGGTGCTGTAAATCCCGGTGATGAAATACTGCGGGTGCAGAATATTTCTCTCTCCTTTGGTGGAGTGAAAGCACTGACCGATATCTCCTTTGATATTTTAAAAGGTGAAGTCAGATCAATCATCGGCCCCAACGGTGCCGGCAAATCATCAATGCTTAATGTGATAAACGGCTTCTATCACCCGCAGGTTGGTGAGCTTTTTTATTGTGGAAAAAAACGCAAATCAACCAAGCCGCATAAAATCGCACATCAGGGTATTGCCCGAACCTTTCAAAACATCGCGTTGTTTAAAGGCATGTCGACCCTCGACAACATCATGACCGGTCGATTTACCCACATGAAAAGTAATATATTCAGTCAGGCAATCTGGCGCGGCGGTGCAGAAAAGGAAGAAATAAAAAATCGACGTTTTGTTGAAGAAATTATCGACTTCCTTGAAATTCAGTCTATCCGCAAAACACCGGTTGGCCGCTTGCCGTATGGATTGCAAAAGCGTGTTGAGCTTGGTCGTGCGCTGGCTGCAGAGCCTGCGCTGTTGCTGCTGGATGAGCCAATGGCAGGGATGAATGTTGAAGAGAAGGAAGATATGTCGCGCTTTATTCTGGACGTTCAAAGCGAGTACGGAACAACCATCGCGTTAATCGAACACGACATGGGTGTGGTGATGGATATCTCCGACCGTGTGGTAGTGCTCGATTACGGTAAAAAAATCGGTGATGGTACCCCTGATGAAATACGCAACAATCAATCGGTTATCGATGCCTATCTGGGAGTGCCACATGAAGACTAATCTGCCGAGGCGTACATAATGTCACCGGGTTTCCTCTACACATTAGAAGTGGTTATCAATGGCTTGATGACAGGCGTGATGTATTCGCTTGTGGCGCTTGGTTTTGTACTTATTTTCAAGGCGTCGGGCATTTTCAATTACGCTCAGGGTGTGATGGCCCTGTTCGCGGCGGCGACACTGGTGGGTTTCCAGAATGGTCAGATACCGTTCGCACATCTTATCAATGCAGTGTTCGGAACCAAGATTCATCACTTCGGCTGGCATCTTCCGGTCATTATTTCCATTTTACTAACCGTTGTTGTGATGATTATTTTTGCCTTCCTGGTTGAGAGGCTGATATTGAAACATCTGGTTAACCAGGAGCCGATTATTCTGTTTATGGCAACCATCGGTCTAGCCTATTTTATGGAGGGCTTCGGTGACCTGATGTGGGGGTCGGAGATTAAAACCATGGATGTAGGCCTGCCGGAAGGCGGATCGTTAGCGCTCGAAGCTCATACCGTTAACTGGGCAGCGGAGGGCAGTGACTACTACGGCATGTATCTCGACAAGCTCGACATTGTTGCCGCTTTTGTCGCTATTGCGCTGGTGATCACTCTAACTCTGTTCAGCCAGTACACAAAAACCGGCAGAGCACTGCGTGCGGTAGCAGACGATCACCAGGCAGCATTGTCGGTAGGTATCAGTTTGCGCAAAATCTGGATCATCACCTGGTGCATAGCAGGATTCGTTGCGATGGTTGCCGGCATTATGTGGGGCTCCAAGTCCGGTGTGCAGTTTTCATTGTCGCTGATTGCTCTTAAAGCATTGCCGGTACTAATACTGGGCGGATTCACTTCAATACCCGGAGCAATTATCGGAGGTTTGATTATCGGTGTGGGTGAAAAGCTGTTTGAATTTTCTATCGGTCCATTGATTGGCGGTGCCACTGAAAACTGGTTCGCCTATGTTCTCGCATTGTTGTTCCTCGTGTTTCGTCCGCAAGGTTTGTTTGGCGAAAAGATAATCGAGCGCGTTTAAAAGGTATCCGCAATGTTATATCGGCAAGCTGGCGATTTTAAAACAAACTACCGGGAAGATATTCAAACCTTCTCATTAAAGCAGGATCGCTGGGCGTATTACATAATGCTTGCGATTGCATTTCTGGTAGTGCCTTTTGTTATTAACGACTACTGGACAAGCGCAGTCATGCTGCCGTTTTTAATCTACGCGATTGCGGCGTTAGGGTTAAATATTCTGACCGGCTACTGTGGCCAGGTGTCTCTGGGCACGGGCGGGTTTATGGCGGTCGGCGCTTATGGTTGCTACAAAATCATGACGGCCTTTCCTGATCTGAATATTTTAGTGGTCGTGCTGCTGGCAGGTCTTGTCACCGCTGTGGTTGGTTTGATCTTTGGTATTCCATCACTTCGCATTAAAGGTTTTTATCTTGCGGTGGCAACTCTGGCCGCGCAGTTTTTTCTGGTGTGGCTGTTTAACAAAGTGCCGTGGTTTTATAACAACTCTGCATCCGGTCAGATAAGTTCTCCGGAACGTTCCATGTTCGGTTACGCGATTACCGGCCCCAATGCAGATGCGGGTGTGCGGTATTTATTCTGTCTGACCATATTATTTCTTGTCGCCTGGATTGCCAGAAACATGACCCGGGGCCGGCTCGGGCGCAGCTGGATGGCGATTCGCGATATGGACATTGCGGCGGAAATTATCGGCGTCAATCCACTGAAAAGTAAGCTTTCGGCCTTTTTTGTCTCTTCCTTTTTTGTCGGTATTGCGGGTGCGCTGTTTTTTTCTGTGTACCTGGGAGCAGTTGAGGTAGGCGAGGTATTCGGGATTAATCAGTCGTTTCTGGTGCTGTTTATGATCATTATCGGCGGCTTGGGATCGATTTTCGGCAGTTTTGCGGGGGCCGCTTTTCTGGTACTGGTCCCTGTATTACTTAAGAACATTATGGTTAACTGGCTGGGTTGGCCAACTGATATTGCCGTGCATATTGAATTCATGGTGGTCGGTGGCCTGATTGTGCTGTTTCTGATTGCAGAACCGCATGGTCTCGCTCAATTGTGGCGCCTGGCAAAAGACAAATTTTTGCTGTGGCCTTTCCCGCACTAAGCGGTTCAAACAAAATATTCATCAAAGAGGAATAGAGTGTATGAAATTTTTAAAAATTGCAGGCCTGACGGTCGCTGCAACGCTTGTTTCAACCACGGCTCTGGCCGATCTGGTTTTCCCGTCACTGAGTTATCGCACCGGTGCTTATGGATCAAACGGAATACCTTTCGCAGACGGCTACTCCGACTACTTCACGCTTGTCAATGAACGCGACGGTGGTATCGGTGGAGTTCCAGCCAAAGTTGTTGAATGTGAAACTGGCTACAACACGCAGAAAGGTGTCGAGTGCTACGAGGCAACCAAAGGTGAAGGTGCACTGATTTATCAACCGCTCTCTACCGGTATTACCTACCAGCTCATACCCAAAGCAACTGCTGACGGTATTCCAATACACTCTATGGGCTATGGCCGTACTTCAGCAAAGAACGGTACGGTGTTCAGCAATGTATTCAACTACCCGGCTAACTACTGGGATGGTGCCTCTCACGCGATCAATCACATCTTGTCAGTGAATGATAATGATATTAAAGACAAAAACATCGCGCTGGTTTACCACAACTCGGCATACGGAAAAGAGCCTATCCGTACTCTGCAGGAGTTATCTGCTAAGCATGGTTATAAGCTGACAGAAATACCGGTTGATCATCCGGGGCAGGAGCAGAAGTCACAGTGGCTGCAGATCCGCCGAACCCGTCCTGATTATGTTCTGATGTGGGGTTGGGGTGTGATGAATCAGGTGGCAATTCAAGAGGCAGCTAATATCGGTTATCCGATGGAAAACTTCATCGGTATCTGGTGGTCCGGTTCTGAGAACGACGTTATACCTGTAGGTGAGAAAGCCAACGGTTATAAAGCACTGACGTTTCATGCGGTCGGCAGTGACTTCCCTGTGTTTGAAGACATACAGAAGCACGTCGTAGATGCAGGAAAAGCGGCTGGTGCCGGTGATCAGGTGGGTACTGTGCTTTACAACCGTGGAATGTATGCAGCGATGCTCGCGGTCGAAGCTGCGAAGACTGCTCAGGAAATCCATGGCACTAAAGATATTAATCCGGCACAGATGCGCGATGGTATGGAAGCACTGGTTATAGATGCTGCCAAAATGGACGCGCTCGGCATGCCTAACTTCGGTCCTGAGTTCTCGGTTGACTGTGAAAATCACGGTGGCCCGGGACTTGGTGCAATGCAGCAATGGGATGCCGGTTCCGGTGAATGGAAACTGATTTCTGGTTTTGAACCATCAGACATGGAAATCATTCAGCCGTTAATCGATGAAGACAGCGATGCATTTGCCGAAGAAAACAAGGTCGAAGCACGCGATTGTGCCTAGAGTCTTGAAGGGCTGTTTACTGTAATAAAACGGGCCCGCTATTGGGCCCGTATTTTTATTTAGAGATAAATTTGTCAATTACCTGTATGGCTTATGAATAATACCGCCGCAAACACAGCACCTGAACAGCAAGTCGATTCGCTGCTGGAAGTGAACAACATTGAAGTTATTTACAACCATGTGATTCTGGTCCTTAAAGGTGTCAGTCTCAGTGTGCCCAAAGGTGGTATCACCGCATTGCTCGGAGGTAATGGTGCAGGTAAAACAACTACGCTTAAAGCAATATCCAATCTGCTTCACTCAGAGCGTGGCCTGGTTACCAAAGGTTCTATTGTTTATCGCGGTACGGCTATAGATTCACTGAGTCCGGAGCAACTTGTAAAAAAAGGCGTGATCCAGGTGATGGAGGGACGTCACTGTTTTGAACACCTAACTATCGAAGACAACCTCATGACTGGTGCTTACACCCGACGTGATGGTAAAAGTGCAGTGAATCGTGATCTTGAAATGGTTTATAACTATTTTCCCAGATTGGCTGACCGCAAAAAATCACTGGCTGGGTATACCTCAGGTGGTGAACAACAGATGTGTGCGATTGGCAGAGCGCTGATGGCCAGCCCTGAAACCATTCTGCTTGATGAACCTTCTATGGTCTGGCTCCTCAACTGGTTGAAGAAATATTTGAAATCGTCAAGCGCCTGAATGAAGAAGAAGGTGTGTCTTTTCTTCTTGCTGAACAGAATACAAATATCGCACTGCGTTATGCCCACTATGGTTATATTCTTGAGTCGGGCAGGGTTGTTATGGATGGTGTTGCCGACGAGCTGCGCAATAACCCGGATGTTAAAGAGTTTTATCTGGGGGTTAGTGAGGGGTCTAAACGTAGCTTTCGGGATGGGAAGAATTATAAAAGGCGTAAGAGGTGGTTGTCTTAGGCTTCTTTGTTTTTTTGTTTTATCGTTCTGGCTTCTTTTATCGTTTTGGCTTGGCATCCATGCCGTGTTTCGATGCCAGTCCCTGGCGCTTCGAGTCACTTTTGCCAACAGCAGCAAAAGTAACCAAAAGTGCCGTGCGCCAACAATTCAGCCCTGCGGGTCGCTGCGCGCCATGTTTATAAAAATATGGAAGAATTGCTTCCACCAGGGGCCGCGCTAATGTGCAGAAGCGCTCTTCGCGCCGTCCATGGCGCTCTCGACCCCCGGTTCCAGCAATTCTTAAAACTGATTAAAGGCTTGAAGGTCAAAAACTAAAAGCAAAAAGCAAAAAGCAAAAAGCAAAAAGCAAAAAGCAAAAAGCAAAAAGCAAAAAGCAAAACTAGTTACTAATACTGAATGACTACTTCTGAACAGGATCTGTAATGACTGACGAGTATTTCGATAAGCTTGAAACGCGTGATGCTATGACGCGGTCTCTTGCTTTGCAGATGGAGCTTCCTAAACAGATTGAACATGCTAAAGCTTCTACTGCAGCTTATGCGGAGATTCTTGCTGGTGTGGATTCAGGGTCGGTTGTTTCGTTGGAAGCGCTGGCTTCTTTGCCGGTTACCAGGAAGTCTGAATTAATGGAACGACAGGCGGCTGATCGGCCTTTTGGTGGGTTGGCTTCTGCTACGCCTGGCAATATGGTTCGTGTTTATGCGTCTCCCGGGCCAGTGTATGAGCCAGAGGGCTCGGGGCCGGACTACTGGCGTACGGGGCGTGCTATGTATGCGGCAGGGATTAGGGCGGGTGATCTGATCCACAATACTTTGTCTTATCATTTCACACCTGCGGGCTTCATGATTGAATCTGGTGCGCGTGCGATTGGATGTGGTGTCTTTCCGGCGGGGGTTGGACAGACCGAACTTCAGGTTAGTGCGATTGTTGATTTGCAGCCGAATGTGTATTGCGGTACGCCTTCGTTTTTGAAAATTCTTATCGACAAGGCCGCGGAGATGGGTGCTGATATAACTTGTATTAAAAAAGGACTGGTTGGAGGAGAGGCGTTGCCGCCTTCTTTGCGAGAAACCTTATCGGGGCACGGGGTTGATGTTCTGCAGTTTTATGGCACTGCTGATGTGGGCACCATTGCTTATGAATCCAGTGCAAAAGAGGGTCTTATCATTGATGAAAATATCCTCGTTGAAATTGTAACTCCCGGTACTGGTGATCCGGTGAGTGAAGGAGAGGTTGGGGAGATTCTGGTCACGAGCTTTTCTAAAGCGTATCCACTGGTGCGCTTTGCGACAGGTGATATGTCGAAATATTTACCGGGTGCCAGCCCGTGTGGCAGAACGAATACCCGCATTGCCGGTTGGATGGGGCGCGCTGATCAGACCACTAAGGTAAAAGGAATGTTTGTTCGGCCCGAACAGATAGCAGCGGTTATCAAAAGGCACCCTGAGATTAACAAGGCTCGGTTAGTGGTCGACAGCGAAAATGCCGTTGATACGATGACGTTACTCTGTGAAGCGGATAATTACAGTGACTTACTGTCTGAGGAAATAAAAAGCAGCCTGAAAGAAGTGTGCAAGCTTCGAGGTGACGTGAGTTTTGTTGCCATCGATGAACTGGCCAGTGACGGAAAGGTGATTGATGATGTGCGCAGTTATGAATGAGCATCTATGTGTGAGTTTTAATTGTCTATTGGCATTAGCAAACCAGACTCATTGAAAAAATGCCTTCGTTATGGGAAAAGCCAGAAAAAAATCAGACAACACACGTGGCAAGTTACGCATCGGGGATGACTGGAACGCAATAACGATCATTGCGCTCTCACAGAGTAACCCGTTAAAAGCAGTAGCGGAGTTTGTTGAAAACAGTATTGATGCCGGCGCCACGTGCATTGATATCACCCGCGGCAGAGAAAAAGGTCAGGCTTATCTGCGGATCAAGGACAATGGTAGCGGTATTCCAAAAAATGATGAGGGTATTCCAAATTTCAAGTATGTCGCTACCCACATCTGTGATTCGATTAAACGACAGTTAAAGTCCGCTGGTAGTGGTGAAGGTATGCAGGGTGAGTTCGGTATAGGTTTACTCAGCTTCTGGACGGTGGGCGAAACGCTCTTGATGCGTTCGGTGGCTGAGAACGGTAAACCTTATGAGATGAGCATGGCCAAAGGAGATCAAAGCTACTCGATTACTCCCAGTCGTTCACTGTTTGATGAAAGGGGCACTGAACTCACTATCAAACCGTTGCTGAAGAGTCTGCAATTGTCCGGTGAGAAGATGCAGTGGTATCTGGCCTCTGAGTTACGGGACCGCATCAAACAGTCAGGAGTCGATATCACGGTTCATGACAGAACGTCACGCAAGCAATTCAAAGTCGAGCCCAGGCAGTTCGATGGTCGCTTATTACATGGTTTTCCTGACGATGATAACGTTTATCTGGAACTGTATTTATCAGAACCGAAGTCTGGTAACCAGGTAGGACTTTACAGAACTGGCACCCGTGTGTTGCCATCTATCACCGATCTTGACCGCTTTGCCCATGCACCCTGGACCAGCCAATACCTGCAGGGCATTATCGATGCTCCGCAGCTCAATCTGACACCTGGCACCCGCCTCGGTGTTATTTACGATGAAAAACTAAAGGCACTTGAAGAAGCCTTAAAACCAATTGAAGGAATTCTTGAAAAGGAGATCGCGGCACAGCAACAGGCTGAAGAAGAACAAGCAAGTCAGCACATACTAAAAACACTGAATAAAGCCTTTCGAGAAGCGTTGATCACTTTGCCAGCTGAGGAGTACGATTGGTTTGAGCTTCAACACAGCAAGCCACACAGACAGAAAAGCAACGAATCTTTAAACGATGATGATATTCCTCTAACAGCAGATGAGTCAGGAGATGTTGTGGGAGAGGGCAATGATAGCTCGCCTCCGGATGGAATTAATCACAGTCCGAATGACAAAGCTGCTGAAAAGCCACAGAAGGAACTTTTTGAGTACATAGGACCGCTGGCAAGTGTTCGCATATCGCCTGCTTCCAGCGTGGTACGTGTCACTGAATCAAGAAACTTTCAGGCGCTGGCCAGAGACATGAAGCGCCGTCAGGTCGACCGGGAAGTGCTTTATCAATGGCGCATCATCGAGGGTGATGGAACGCTGGATAATACAGAAACAGAGCTCGCGACTTTTACTGCCGGGGATGAACCCGGGTTGGTAAAAATCGGTATCACAGCCACCGAAGGAGCGCTGGTATTTGAGCACGAAGCCTTGATTACTGTGACATCTACACTGATTGATGATTCCTCGCGTACCAGTAGTAAAGACGGTAATAAGCAACAGGGGTTACCTGCCTACTCATTTCGACGAGCAGCAGGTGAATTGTGGCGATCAGAGTTTAATACTGAGCAGAATCTGGTGATTATAAATAGTGGTCATCGCGATTTTGTATTTGCATCTAAAAGCAGCAAAGCCCTGAAGCTTCGTTATATTTGCAGGCTCTATGCGAAAGAACTCGTGATTAAGAACTTCCCGGGTGCACGACCAGAGCAGCTCCTCGAGCGTATGATTGAAATAACGTTGTACGCTGAGGAAAATCTTCGCTAAGGGCTGTAGCCACAAATGACTTGTAGGAAGTTCAGGCAGTGGTACTTAAACAATATTCGCTAAAGTCGCTGCCCGTAACTCATCTTCGCTAACGCCGTCCGCAAGTTCCACAATCTTCAAGCCCCCATCACTCACATCCAGTACACCCAAATTGGTGATGATGCGATTAACGACGCCTTTACCGGTAAGAGGGAGTGTGCACTCTTTAAGCAATTTGCTTTCACCTTTCTTATTGGCGTGGTCCATGATTACCACGACGCGTCCGACGCCGGCCACCAGATCCATGGCTCCGCCCATGCCTTTCACGAGCTTACCTGGAATCATCCAATTGGCGAGATCGCCGTTTTCAGAGACTTCCATAGCGCCAAGTATGGCCATTGCGATTTTGCCGCCGCGGATCATGCCGAAAGATTGTGACGAATCAAAGTATGATGTTTGCGGTAGTTGAGTGATGGTTTGCTTGCCGGCATTGATTAAGTCGGCATCGATCTCGGCTTCAGTAGGGAAGGGGCCCATACCGAGCATGCCGTTTTCAGACTGCAAAGTGACCTGTACGCCATCAGGTATATAGTTGGAGACCAGCGTTGGAATGCCAATACCGAGATTGACGTAGGTGCCGTCTTGTAGTTCCTGGCCTGCGCGAGCCGCCATCTGGTTTCTGTCCCATGCCATGACTCAGGCCTCCCTTACTGTGCGTTGTTCGATACGTTTTTCGTGCTCGCCCTGAAACAGACGATTTACATAAATACCCGGCAGGTGAATGTTGTCCGGGTCGAGTGAACCTGTCTCTACTATTTCTTCAACTTCTACCACACAGACTTTACCGCACATGGCAGCAGGTGGGTTGAAGTTGCGAGCGGTCTTGCGAAATATAAGATTGCCTGTCGGATCTGCCTTCCAGGCTTTAACAATTGACAGGTCTGCGAAGAATCCCTCTTCGAGAATGTAGGTCTCTCCGTTGAAATCTTTATGCTCCTTGCCTTCGGCTACTACTGTACCAACACCTGTTTTGGTGTAGAAGCCGGGGATACCGCAACCGGCTGAACGCATACGCTCGGCGAGGGTGCCCTGGGGATTGAATTCGAGCTCCAGTTCACCCGCCAGATACTGACGCATAAACTCTTCATTCTCACCGACATAGGAGCTGATCATTTTTTTAACCTGCCTGCTTTCAAGTAGAATGCCGATACCGAATCCATCGACGCCCGCGTTGTTCGATGCAAAGGTTAAGTTTTTAGTGCCGGCTTCTTTTATCCCCTGAATCAGTAATTCAGGAATGCCGCAAAGCCCGAAACCACCTGACGCGATAAGCATCCCGTCTTGCAGCAAGCCATCCAGGGCCTGTGCCGCGCTGTCATATACTTTGTTCATACTTGTGGCCTCAGTATCGATGTCAGGTATCGATGTGTGATGTCGATCGGTCTAGTGCTTTGCAGCAGCTGCTGACTTGAGCTTTTCCCAGTAGGCAGCTGCTTCAGTTTTACCCATCATTTTATCGATGTGCTTATACGAGATGTATGCAAGATCATGCAGGGAGCTCGGGCTGACTTTTTCACTGATTTTACTAATGTGGAAGTCTGTCAATGTATCTTCCACTGATCTGGTGAGAAATGATTCGTCCCAACCGACTTTTTCGTAGAAGAATATGGAGTTTTCAAGTTTGGATACGGCAATTCCCTGAAGCGATGGTTTTAACGTTTCAAAAAACTTACCGGTGAGTACATCGTTTTCAATGGAAACACCCTCTGCCACCTGCGGTTTCACTTTCGTGATGGCATGGTACATATCGCGTTTTAGCCGATGTTCCAGCTCTGTATTTTCGGTACCTGCGATTCTGACTGCCGTTTGCTGGATTGGATCTGCCATAGTTGCCTGCCGGTTGACCTACACTAATGGTACTAAAGTAACCGGAATAAACACAATTATAAAATCGAAGATTTCCAGGAAAACAAAAAGTTAGAAAAAGTAACTTAAGTCCAGCTGCAAAAAGCTCTCATTTTCAAACGTATTGAGGATTGTGTCACCCTCAGTGTTGGCAAATGCACGGCCAAGTGCGGTTAGTCGGTACGATTCAAATAATCGGGTGCTCGCCTCAATTTGCAGAGTTGTAGCGCCACCGTCGAGATCCTGAAACACCCCGAGCAGCGCGTCACTGGTTGCGGCGTCATTAAAGGCGAATCGAAATCCCACCAACAGATCATTCTGGAACGGCTGGTTACTGCTGCGACCGCGCTGATCCCAAAGATGCTCCAGTACCAGGCCAAGATCAATTCTGTCGTTACATGCCAGCTTTTTAAAAATATTTCTGGTATCCGGTGTACACCATTCTACAGGTATTTTGTCTTTTTCCTGCAGCGGCGAAAGCAGGCCGACCAGCGTGTATTCGATTCCCGTTACCGCTTGTATGTGCGAGTCTATTTCATTACCCGTCTTGCCAACGACTTCTGCTTTCACGGCCAAATCTCCGAACAGGCCTTGTGCATCGATACCGCTTTGTTTTAACAGCGGGTATCTGGGTGCCAGTACTGCAGATGTTGGCGTAATGACTGGTGTTAGTATCGGGTCGCGTGCTGTACCGTCAAAGAAATGCAATCCGATATCCCAGATATCGAAACTGCGTGTCCAGCGGAGTGCGTAGTCTACGTGCTCAGCACCTCTGCTTGACTCGTAAGTAGTGAGTCCCGGGTCGACCGTGATTCCAGGGAACGGTCTGCCGTTGGCACCAATAAAAGTTGCTTCGCGCTGTCGTGGCAGCAGGTAGGCTTCAAACTCTCCGTAGTTGTCGGTAAACCATTTGAAGTTGAGCATCAGCTGGCCGAGCTTTGTATCTCCGGCCAGATCTTCAACAGTATCGATCTGATTGATAATGTTGACCGGATTTTCGGATTCAGTAACGCCCCAGAAGACCGTTGTTATACCTGCATTAAATTCCCAGAACTCTCCGGTGGTGGACAACAACAGTTCTCGCAGATCCAGTACGGTACGTTCATCGTCCTGCTGGTCCCAGCGCGCATACGGGTGCGCTGTCAGTCTGACGTTGTCTGCGAAGTCATGAGATAACTCGACTTCTGCAGCAACAGAGGTGCTAAATCTGAAATTGTCCAGTCCTTCCGTTTGACTGGGAAAGTAGGTGACTTCTGCCGATACATTGCCGCGATAATCCAGTGCCAGTGCACTCGAATGGATACTGGCAAGGAATAGCGCGCTGCATAGCAGTGCATAACTACGCATGTGATGGATCTACCTCTGTTTTTTCAGTGCGTTCTTTGAAAAGTCTCTGGATTTAAGTCCGGTTTGGAACTGGTAGTTTGAAAA
This sequence comes from uncultured Granulosicoccaceae bacterium, assembly GCA_964388065.1. Lineage (GTDB taxonomy): Bacteria > Pseudomonadota > Gammaproteobacteria > Granulosicoccales > Granulosicoccaceae. The sequence goes on along the minus strand of CAYLZS010000149.1, from coordinate 24,523 downwards.
TTCCAGAGTGGTTGATTTTCCTGACTGGCTGTTGATCATTTCAAGCCTGGCTGGTCGCCAGTACTTGCCGAGGTATTGCTGGTAGTCTGAAGAAGTCAGCGTTTTAAGTAACGCGCCTTTGCGATCGTAGTATTCAACTTTAAGTGCGAGGTAGCGTTCCTTCTCTATCCAGGCGATTTGCTTGGTGTAGCCACTGTTTTTATCGGTCGGATAGCGTTCTGTGACAAACGTCGGAGTTGAACCAATATTTTCATCGCGCAAGTATTTGTAAGTATATTTGTCGACTTCCTGTGAACCGATATCTTCAAATGCAAACTCGCTGCCCATGAACGGACCAGACTTGTTTTTTGATGAGATCCGTTTGACGCGTTTCAATGCCGGAAGATACAGCCATTGATCATCAGGTTTGGCGGAGTGAGACCAGGTCAGACTGGTGGTGCCTTTAACATCTGCAGGTTCATCAAAGATTGACAGGCTTTTGTCACCGTCGCCAGCTACTTCAAGGTTTTTAATTCGCACGTTGCGAATACTCTCTTTGCCGGCGCGGTTACGCAGGGTCATTTTCATGTTCGCTGTGCTGTCGACGTAGCCGATATCACGTTTGTCGGCTTCTACAGCGATGGCCAGTCCGCGTTCTTCCGGTGTTTGCGCAAGTACCGCAGTGCAGGGTGCAAGAAGCAGTAGTGTTGCAGCTATAGTGACTTTTCTGAAGTCTGACTGCCATGGTGTACTGGTGTTGAACATGTGATTGTCCTTTGGATAAATTGTCTGTTACTGAGTATATAACCGAGGCATATAACCGGAGTAAATAAGTTGCTCAGGCTGCCTCGGGTACTGTATTCGGCGTTATTGGACTTCGTTGTCTCTTATCGAGCCAGATCAGCAGCGGTGGCAGGAAAAAGAAATCCACGAAAAGGGCGATGCAAATAGTAATCGCGGTCATCAGTCCCATATCTGAGTTTAATGAGAAGCTCGACTGTGCAAGTATCATGAAACCTGCAGTTAAAATAATAGTAGTAATTAATAAAGCTTCACCAACGGTATTAAATGCGTAGCGAATAGCATCTGCAGTGTCGAGTCCCTGCTCGCGCCTGGCGCGCAGATACTTGCTCAGAAAGTGGATGGTGTCATCAACAACAATGCCCAGTGTCATGGCGATCACCACTGAAACTGACAAGCCCACCTGGCCGTTAAAGATGGCCCAGATGCCGAATGCCATGCCGGCGGGAACCAGATTGGGAATGAGGCTGATCAATCCGTATTTTAGGGACCTGAGTGATACCATCAAAATCACGGAAATCAGTACCAGTGCGATTGTTGTGCCTGCCAGCATCCTGGAGATGTTTCGTTTTGAGATATGGCTGAACATAATGGTAGGGCTGGAACCCGAACTTTCAAGTGACGGGGTATTGATCGACATCCATTCCTGAGACCGTTGTTCAAAGGCAAGAGTTTGCTTGGTTGACAGATTCCTGAGCGTTGCTGTGAGTCGTGTCGCTGACTTATCTATATTGATCTGATTATTCAGATCGAGGCCGTAGGGTAGTGACATTTCATATAGCAGCAAGTATTGCGCTGCAAGTTCTTTGTCTTCAGGGAGTTTGTACCAGGTTTTGTCGTCGCCATGCATATTCTTGTTTAGTCGACGGTAGGTCTCGCTTACCGAGTTAACATGCAGTACTTCCGGCTGTGACTGCAGCCAGTACTCGAATGACTCAAGTTGTTGCAGGTATTCCGGTGTATTGATGCCGCTTTCTGCTTTGGAGTCGATTGAGTAGTCTATAAAATACATACCCGTGAGTCGTTCGCTGATAATATCGGTGTCTTGCCGGAACTCGATAGTTTCGTCAAAGTACTTAACGAACTCATCATTGAGTTCATTGCGCGGTACCATTGCTATGAGTGCGACAATCAGTATGCCAACAGATGCCAGCAAGAACCGGTAACGGGCAATAGAGAAATTTGCCAGTCTTTCCATTAATACCGACTTTGCGTTTTCAGCAGCTGGTGGTTTTATCGGCATTACTGCAGTAAGTGCCGGAAGGAAAAAGATCGAAAGTATAAATGCGTAGATCACACCGATCGCAGTAATAGTTCCAAGATCATGAAACGGTGGCGAGTCGCTAAAATTCATACTCAAAAAACCAATGGCGGTGGTAATCGATGTGAGGAAGATCGGGTTAAAGTTTACCCGGATGCTTTCACGGATTGATTGCAACTTGTCTTTACCGTCACGCATCTGCTGCAAAAAGGTCACCATAAAATGTACGCAATCAGCGACTGCCAGTGTCAGTATCAGTGTGGGTGCCGATACTGAAGGCGGTGTCAGGACAACACCCATCCAGCCTGCAGTGCCCATCGCCGCCATTATTGACATCAACATCACTATGACCGAACCGATCGTGCCCCAAAAACTTCGTGTCAGTAAAATGAATCCCAATATAATTACAGCTAATGCGGTGGGTATTAGTGTTTGAATGTCCCTGAACGAAGCCTCCGGAAACGCTTTATTCATGGGTACTACGCCGGTCTTGGCGGTCTCAATGTTGGGATAACGTGCTTCGAGATCTGCGAGCATGGCATCGACATGTTCCATGATTTCAGCCGGTGCCTGTTCGGCGTTCTCAATTGGCAATTCAAAACTGATGTTGAGGCCGGTTACACTGGCATCAGGTGAGAGCAGTCGATTTTTTAACAGGGGCTGTGCCAGCGCAATCTGTTTAATACTGCTCAGTTCGGTATCTGACAGACTAGCGGGATCTTCTATCAGATCTTCAACGGTCAGATCATCTTCTTCGGCATAGGTGTATTGAAAATTACTGAGAGAATCTACCCGGGTTGAGTAGGGCGTATTCCACGCCTCGTCAGTGAGTTCAACAATTGCCTGAAGTGTCTCGCGTGAAAATACCACACCGTCCTTTGGCGACAGCATGATCAGGGCGTTGTCGTTTTTGGTATAGACCTCCTGCAGGTTTTTGAAGGCTGCAAGCTCTGGATTTTCATTGCCGAAAAAAACTTCGTAATCATTAGTGAAAGACAGGAATCTGCCACCTGAGCCAAGTGCACCAACGACAATGAACGTAAGAATTATTGCTGCCCAGCGGAATTTAAGAACCCAGTGGGTGTAGCGGTCAAGCATGAGCTTGTCTCTGCGTGTAATTGATACTCGCATTGTACCGGACGAAACACTCAGGTGTGTCTGTCCGAGGCAATAATTAATTGATTAAATTACCTCGCCTGTGCACGGCCATTGGGGCACGCAGCACTGCGGGTGGCGAGGGTTTGAATGAGTTACGAACTGTATTGGCGCAGGTGGAAAATTCTGACCTGAGTGGAACTGCCTGACGGGAACATCAGGCGGCCTTTTTGTTCTCCTCCTGACGATTTCGAATCCAGTCGGAGAAGGTGTCAGCCGGCATCGGCTTACTGATGTAGTAGCCTTGTATTTCATCGCACCGTTCTGCTCGCAGGAATCCGAGCTGCTCAGGGTTTTCGACGCCTTCTGCAATGACGGTGAGATCAAGGTTGTGTGCCAATGTGATCATGGAGGTCACAATCGCAGCATCCCCAGGGTCTGTGGTCAGATCTTTCACGAATGACTGGTCAATTTTAAGCTTGTCAACCGGTAGTCGCTTAAGATAGCTGAGTGAAGAAAAGCCGGTACCAAAGTCATCAATCGACACGTGTAAGCCAAGGTCTTTCAATGCCTGAAGAATAACAATGCCTTCTTCAACGTTTTGCATCAGCAGGCTTTCCGTCAATTCTATCTCGAGATAAGCGGGGTTAAGTCCGGTGCTTTCAAGCACCTCTTTAATAACGGATGCCATATCAGTACGAACAAGCTGTATGGCGGAACAGTTTACAGCCATGATGAATGGTGAAATACCCTCATCCAGCCAGGCAACCATTTGTTCACAGGCGGTCCGAAGCACCCATTCACCCAGCGGTACAATTAATCCGGTCTCTTCTGCGAGTGGTATAAAGTCTGCCGGGCTCACCTTACCGCGCTTGGGGTGTTCCCAACGCACCAACGCTTCCAGTCCGGTGACTTCATTGCTCTTTAGGGCTAACTTGGGTTGATACTCCAAATGAAATCCGTCTTTCTCCAGAGTTTCCCTGAGATCGCGCTCCATTGCAAACCGTTCAAGAGCAAGTTGATGAATGCTCTGGGAGTAAAACTGATATCCGTTGCGGCCCTGTTCTTTTGCGTGGTACATAGCAACGTCAGCGTGCTTTAACAGCATGTCTGCAGAGGTTCCATCATCAGGGAACAGACTTATACCGATAGTTGTGGTAATTCTGACTTCGTTGCCGTCGAGGTTGAAGCTTTTCGAAAGGGTTTTGCAAATGCGCCGTGCAATATAGGCAGCGTCTTCAACTCGTTCAACAGAGTCAACCAGTACAACAAATTCGTCTCCACCGAGTCTTGCGATTACCTCGGTATTTGCTTTGTTGGTTTCTGGTTGAATTACATTTGGATGCGACGGGCGTTTTCTGATTGCGTTTTTAAGACGCGAAGAGACTTTGCGCAGCAGTAAGTCACCAGCGTTGTGCCCGAGTGTATCGTTTACTTGCTTGAAGTGATCCAGATCGAGAAACAATAGCGCAAATTTTCCTGAATCCCTGGCACAGCGACTTTGCGCAGTTGCGATCATGTCATAGAGATGTGCGCGATTCGGTAAACCTGTAACCAGATCATAGTAGGCGAGGTTGTGAATCTGCTCTTCAGCGTTAGTACGCTCGGTCACGTCCTGAATCGTTCCAACCATGTGGTTTTCAGACTCAGGCTCTGCCTCTACATGAATAATTCGTGCGTCCTGATCCTCGGCATTTTTTCCGGTACGAAACTCAAAATTAAATCTTCCGGCATCTGATCGGGCACGTTCCAGTATTCCTGCCACATGTCCGCGGTCGTCCTCGTGCACAGCATCGAGGAAATCGCCTAGCTGATCCCCCAGTGATTTTGTTTTGAGAATATTTCCGCACTGGCTCGACCAGATAACCTGATCATTATCAAGCAGCCATTCCCAGTGTCCAAGTTTGGCAATCCTCTGTGCCTTGTCGAGCTTTATTTGACTGGCTCTCAGGTCATCAGCGTTTTTCGCTGAACGCATCATATAGCGGACGCGATAGGGCAGAAGAAAAAAGTTAATTGGTTTGGTGACGAAATCTGTAGCACCTGCCTCATAGGCTTTCTGAATTGACTCAACGTCGTCCAGCCCGGTCACCATCAGAATGGGAACATGGCCTCCACCTTCACGCTCTCTGATAACCGCACAGCTTTCAAAGCCATTCATTCGAGGCATTACAACGTCCATCACAACAATGTCAGGGCAGTGAGCATCGAATTGTTCGATTGCTTCCTGACCGTCTTCCGCTTCTATTACTTCGAAACCAGCTGCACTAAGTGCCTCCGCTGCCATAAGTAAACCAGCCAGATCGTCATCGACGACCAGCACCTTTGGCATTTGGTTCTTTGAGTGGCTATCTGACATCCTGTATTGCTCTGTAAAACCTAAGCGTACTGCTTGATCTGGTTGACTGTAGAGGTGAAACCACTCGAGATATTTTCAATATCACCGGCAGCCTCGCTCAGCTGGTCGTTGGCGGCTTTGGTCTCAACCCGGCTGCACGCTTCAGCCATAGCTGATGCGCCGACGTAGGCACTACTTGATTTCAGTGTATGGGCCGCCATTTTAACTTTGTCGCAATCGTTAGCTGCAACACCTTCGTGGATGGCTGAAATCAGTTCCGGTGATTTCTCCATATACATGTTGACGATTCGTGCAAGAATGTCGGGTTTGCCAGGTCGTTGAAGAGATCTAATGGCATCGAGTGCCGATTGGTCGATTTCTATGTTCATGGTGTTCTCGCAGGAAGTATTGTTTGAGTTATCTATAGTCTGATCGTTTGTATTACCTGGTGCCTCTGACTTTTCTGCGGAGCTCGCAACCCACTGCTGGACCACGCGTGAAAGATCAGTTTGAAAAATTGGTTTGGTTAAAAAATCATCCATTCCGGCGTTCAGGCAAAGGTCCTTGTCACCTTCTGTTGCATTTGCGGTTAGTGCTACTATAGGTGTGGTGAAGTCATTGTTCCGTATTACCCGCGTGGCGCTGACTCCGTCCATCACAGGCATTTGGCAATCCATTAAAATTAAATCAAAGTTGTTGTCCTTTAACATGGTATCTACTGCGTCAGCCCCATTATTGGCAACAACGACTTCATAGCCCATGGATTCAAGCATTACTGTGGCAACTTCCTGATTGATTGGGTCATCTTCGGTCAGAAGAATTCTTGTGACCCGATCTGGTACTGGAAATTCTTCGGGTCTGCCCTTATCAAGAATTACTTTGGTGATGGAATCATACAAGAGTGCCTGGCGAGCGGGTTTCATCATCGACTTTACAATGCCGCGTTCCTGCATATCTTTTTGGTTCAGGTCTACTACCGAGGATGTCAGCATCATGACTTGCAAACCCTGCGAGTAGTCCGCATTTTGGATATGCAGCGCCAGCTCAAGGCCGTCCATGTCCGGCATGTTAAGATCAAGAATCGCCAAATCAAATGGCTTGTTGTTGTCGGCAGACTTAGTGAGAATATCAAGAGCCGCTTTGCCGGAGTCGGCACACTGTACCTCCAGATCCCATTGTTGCAATTGCAGCGACAGAATCTCGAGATTTGTTTCTGTGTCATCTACCACCAGCACGCGTTTGCCAGCCAGCTGGCTTTTGCCAATTTCGTTAATTGAATCAGTATTGCCTTCGGCTAAAGTACAGCTAAAAGTAAACCGTGAGCCACTATTTATCTGGCTTTCAATTGTGATATCACCATCCATCATTTCGGCCAGTCGATTCGCAATTGACAATCCGAGACCGGTGCCACCGTGTTTCCGAGTACTGGAATTATCTGCCTGTGCGAATGATTTGAAAATTTCCGACTGAACTTCAGGCGCTATGCCAGAGCCTGTATCTTCGATGGTGACTTTATGTTTTCCGTCGTCAGGATCGAATGATTCAGTGACGGTAACTTCACCTTGCTCAGTGAATTTTATTGCGTTATCGATTAAATTTGAAACAACCTGTCGGATGCGAAATTCATCTCCAACTACTGGTACCTGCAATCTGCTTTGAGTGACACACTTAAGTTTTATATTTTTAAATTCTGCCTTCTTCATATATTGCTGGCAGACATCCTGAACGACTTTACCGAAGAAAAACACATTTTCTTCCAGATCGAGTTTGCCGTGATGCAAACAGGAAAAATCCAGCATGTCGTTAACAACGAATAGAAGTGATTCGGTCGAGCGCGTGATTGACTTTGTGAACCTCAGTTGTTCGTCTGTAAGCTGCGTGCCGTGAAGTAGTTCAGTCATGCCAAGAATTCCGTTCATTGGAGTTCTTATTTCATGACTTATATTGGCCAGGAACCGGTTCTTAAATTGTTCTGCGGCTTTGGCGCGTTCGTCAGTCTCTTCAAGCGTCGAGATGAGTCCGGAATTTTCTTCTTTTAGGCGCGCAGCCTCGAGCTCAGCATCCTTGAGTCGCTGTTGTAGTTCCGATATTTCTTGTTGCGGTACTTGATGCATGAAGTCACTTAGCTTGTTGGTTTGCCTGCCACCCGATTGAGCTCGTGTAGAGATCTATGGGGGAAGACGTCAGTATGTTGATCGACAGAAAGGGTTGGTAGCTTGATTTTCTGTTGTGATTTGTTGATGTGCAACAGGCATTGGGGGCCAATCACGTCATGGAGCGATATTCGATTCAATAACTTTGATGATGTGCCGACACAGTGGGGGCAGCAAAGGAAGAGACGCAATTGTGCGTCCTGTACATAAATACTTAACGCGAGCAGTTGTTAAATGAAGCAATCAATACGCACCGCACTGTCAGTGGTCATTTTTTGCCTGTTATTCGGGGTGAAATCTGCTGTTGCTGCGAACGAAAATAACGATGAGGTCACACTAAGTATTGGACTACAGAACTCCAGCAAGCCCTCTGCAATGGTCAGAAAATACAGACCTATCATCTCGGTATTACAAAGAAAAGTAGGTCAGAAACTCGGCAAGCCAGTGCGCATCAGAATGCAGATAGCTAAAAGCAATCAAAAAGGGATCGAGTATCTGGCAAACGGGAAAGTTGACTTTGCATTGCTTGGTGCAGCCACCTATGTAGAAGCCAAGACCGAAAACCCTGAAATTCAAATACTGGCAATCGAGAGTAAAAACAGAACAAAAGTAGTAAACGGTATTATTGCAACTGGATTGCACAGCTCTATCAGGACAATCGCTGATCTGCGTGGGCAGTCGTTTGCGTTTGGTGATCTACAATCGACCAGTGGTCGATTTATGGCGCAGCAGTTCCTTCTGAAGAACGGTATTGGTGCAAAAGACCTGAGCCGTTACGAATATCTTGGACGTCACGATATTGTCGGTGTCAAAGTTGGTGTGGGTGATTTTGCAGCCGGTGCGATGTCAGAGGCTACTTTCAGGAAATTACTCCTTGATGGCGAGAAAATTCGTGAGCTTGCAAGATTTCCGATTGTATCCAAACCATGGGTGACGCGCGCGGGAATAGATCCGGCGATATATAGTGCGCTAAAGATAAGTCTTCTGGAAATGTCAAATGCAAAAGCGCTTGAACCCCTGGAGATAAACGGATTTGTCAATGGTACCAATGAAGACTATCGGGTGGTTGCTAATGCGATGAGTCAAAACCATCAGTTTTTCAGTGATGAAGATCGCAAGCCGGTTGAATGGGTACTAGCGACAAGCGAAGAAAATAAAAGGGATGGGTCTTCGGAATAACAGTACGAAGCACCTAATAAAAAATGTTACTGATCACGTGCGAATATTAAAAACACAAAATCGTGAATCGTCAGTGCGGAGAATTTAATGCCAGTCCAGATCATAAAAAAATACAAACTGCAGAGTTTGTTGTTCATCAGTTTAATACTGACTTTTGCCAGTGTTGCTTATATTACTGGCGAGTATATGCGCACGGTACAGACGCGCACACTTGAAGACAGCTTTACGCGGCACAGTCAAAAAACATTCAGTATGTTGTTTGCAACATCGCTTGATGCTGTGCTGAGTGAAGATCAGCCGGTGTTGGAAACCATTGTGGCGCAATCAATTGAGCTGGACCCGGAGATTCATGAACTTTCGATAGTCAATGAGTTTAACCAGGTTCTTGCTGAATGGGGGAGTCCTGATCGCATATCAGATTCGCTTAAAATACCTTTTCAGCAGGATGTTATATTTGAAGGTGAATCGTTCGGTACCATCTCTATTGTTTGGGATGCGAGTATTCAGCGACAAACGGTTAAAGCGCATGTAAATAAAATATGGGCATACACTATTACCGCGTTCACAATTATTGCAGTTATTGTTATGTTGGTTGTAATGCGTTTGGTAATTACGCCAATTCGTGCGATTCACTCCAAGCTGGTTGAGATCCAGATGGATAAACATGGCGCGCCTATCAATGTTCAGGCGGCCAGAGAACTGGATGAACTGGCTGATACAGTTAACGAGCTTGGCAATCTTATCGAACTGAAGCAGGCTCGTGAGAAAGAGCTTGAAGAAACCTCTCGTTCGAAATCAGAATTTCTTGCCAATATGAGTCACGAACTCAGAACTCCTATGAACGGTGTTTTGGGTATGTTGAACCTGTTGAGTAAAACCGAGCTGGATACCAGTCAGTCGGACTGTGTCGATACGGCAGTATCGTCCGGTAAAAACCTTCTTAGCCTGATTAACGATATCCTGGACTTCTCAAAAATTGAAGCAGGTCGGCTTGAGTACGAGAATATTGATTTTAACTTTCTTGCCCTGGTGGAAGATACCTGTAGCGCACTTGCGACTCAGGCTCACACAAAAAATCTGGAGTTGGTGACAGATCTTGATTTTACAATTCCTGTGATGGTCAACGGGGATCCTACACGTCTGCGACAGGTATTGACCAATTTAATGGGTAATGCCATCAAGTTCACCACAGAGGGTGAGATTGTCGTTCGCACATCTTATGTGGATCCGGCAAAAGGGCTTGTGTCTTTTGAAGTGCAGGATAGCGGTGTCGGCATTGACAAGAGCGCTATCGATGCGATTTTCGATTCCTTTGCTCAGGCAGATGGCTCTACTACACGAAAGTTTGGTGGTACCGGTCTCGGGTTGTCAATCTCCAAGCAATTGGTTGAAGGTTTGGGTGGTGAAATCACGGTGACTTCAGAACCTGGGAAAGGCAGTATATTCGGTTTTACGATTCCTTTCCGAGCATGCGATGAAGCTGCGGAGCCGAAAGTGTTTGATCGTCTGGTGGGTGCCAATGTGGTGTTACTGGAAGGCAATGACACGGCTCGAAAAATTCAAAATGAATGTCTTATGGCGCTTGGTTCTACGGTCAGTGCTTATGGGTCGGCGGTTAAGGGACTTCAGCACTTAAGTACTAACCCTGTTGATAAAATTGATGCGGTGCTTGTGTCGTCGAATCTTAGTGATATGACCGGTGCCCAATTTGTCGATACTCTTGCAAAAAATACGCACCTTAACGATGTTAAAGTGATATCTCTGGTGTACATGAGTAGTCAGTCTCAGGATTTGCTTGCCAACAATAATGCACGAGTTGGTGCACATCTGACCAAGCCTGTCAGACTTGATTCGCTACACACTATTCTCGGAGATGTTATCCGCGGAGAAGTCACAACCAGCAAGCAGGTGGCGCAAGCGGCAGAGAAAGATAATATTGCGGCAGTTGGGGGTAAAGTACTGGTTGTTGAAGATAACGAGATTAACCAGTTGGTAGCCCTCGGTATGCTGGAAAGCCTGGGCTACGACGTAGATACCGCCGATAACGGTCTCCTCGCTCTAACGGCGCTGGACGAATCTCGGTACGACGTCATTCTAATGGATTGCCAAATGCCGGAGATGGACGGCTACGAGGCAACACAAAAAATCAGAGAGCATAGCAATCCGGAGGTCTCATCGACCCCCATCATTGCACTAACAGCCAATGCGATGTCTGGTGATGCGGAAAAGTGTTTGAAGGCGGGTATGGACGATTATCTCTCCAAGCCGTTTGAGCCGGATCTGTTCGAGGAGAAAATGATCCACTGGTCTACCAATGGCAGATCGGACGACACTGAAAGCGAGAATAAAAAAGCCGCTTAGTCCGGCACCGTAAAGCACCGCCATAAAAAAGTACAACAGGCCAGAGTAACTATGAACAATTTGCAAAGCGAGAGTCGTCCGGATCGCCTTTACGGTACGCGCACGGATGGTGTGTATTCAGTGAGTGGTATCGTACATGTGATTCGCGATGAAGCTGAGCTCTCCTACGTGCGGGAAGGGGAGATAATAGTTGCTCAAAGAATCGATCCCGCGTGGAGTGATCAATTGGAACTTGCCAAAGCGATAATTGAAGACTCCGGTGCACCCGATTCACAGGCTGAAAACATTGCCAGTCACTATGAAATTCCTGCAGTTGTAGCGGTGGATGGAGCGATGGAGCTGCGTTCGGGCGATATTGTGACATTGTACGGTGATGGTGAGATAGAACGGATTTATGAAAAACGCGCGCCTGACTCTCCTTTGCGCGTGTCCGTACCAGCCGCAGTTAATGCACGTAAACTGACTGGCGATTTCAACGCGCCGAATGTTGTAGTACTTGCCAGCGCTAAATCGAAATCTGCAGGGAGCAATGACTCCGAAGTTGACTCCGATGATCAGGATTTGCTCTCCAATCAACCTTCAGGCGACAAGTAGGCTGACACCTGCGATCCTGCTGAGTTAGCATAAGCAAAACAAGTCATGGCAATAAATATGAGTCCGGTGAAAATCTGGTCAGTGCTGCTTTGTGCGCTTGTATCTGGTTGTTCGTTGCAACAACATACAGATAGGGCCGAGCGTTCCTGGCTTAGTGCAAACTCGCTAAGTGCTGAACTGCATAGTGTGAGTTTAGCCACCGAAGCCAGCTCATCTCCTGAACCTGCAAATAATAACGCACGCAATTTGTTTCTGGTTGCGACGGGTGCCAGCACTTATCTGCAGGGTCAGATTGAATCGCGAGATATTAACGAGCTTAGCGGCATTGCACCCGTTCTCGGTTTGCGTGATAAGTACTGGGCTATAAATGATAGTGGCAACAGACCACAGCTGTTTGCCGTTAACGGCATTGGAAAGCACTTTGGCAGCGTAGACATACCGGTGCCCAACCGGGACTGGGAAGACCTTGCCACCTTCGAAATTGATGGAGAAAAATGGGTAGCGATTGCTGAAACGGGTGATAACCTGCGCAGGCTCGCAGTCAGTTCAATTTATTTTTTTAAACAACCGGATATCAAAGATTTGCCGAAACGGCTTGCGCTTAGGTATCAACTGGATTTTTCGTACGAAGATGGTCCGCAAAATGTCGAATCAGTGTCGGTATCCGCTCGTGAAGGAAAAATTTATCTGATATCCAAAGATAAGACGGCGAGTATTTATACGCTGTCATTGCCGGATTTTACTAATGATTCTGTTAGCAGTACGCAGGTTGCCGGAAAAGCAGGTCAATTGGCAGAACTTCGGTCGACAAGTGACGATGCCTGGTGGGAGCGAACTTTTGCAGGAAGTTTGTTGCTTACACCGACAGGCCTCGACTTCAGCACCGATGATCGGGTGGCCGTAGTTTCCAATTACCGCCATGTGTATCTGTTTTCCCGTTCCGGCGATGAGAGCTGGGCGGTCGCGCTTTCGCGATCACCGAAGATTCTCACCAGCCACAGGATGGAGCAGAGCGAGTCGGTCGCTTTCTCTGCAGATGCGCGTGAAGTCATTGTGAGTAGTGAGGGTGTCAATGCGCCGTTACTGACAATCCGGCCATCAGCAGCCGCGGCTAAGCTATAGGACGGTTTGAGCCTGCTGCCGTCAATTTCGGTGATCAAATAGTAAATGCTTGTATATACACTTTTGTGTGCAGCTGGCTTATCATCCGGTCATCATTTTTCGCGAGATTTTTCATGCCCAAAGTTACCTTTATTGATGCCGACGGAACCCGTCACGAAGTCGAGGGCAAGAACGGTATCAGTCTGATGGAAATTGCCATCGCCAATAATATTGAGGGCGTAGAGGCTGAGTGTGGGGGGTCCTGCATGTGCGCGACATGTCACTGCTACATTGAAGAGGAGTTTACTGCCAGTATCCCGGCCATGGAGAGCGACGAGGACGAAATGCTCGGATTCACTGCGTCGGACAGAAAAACATCGAGCCGGCTCAGCTGCCAGATCAAAATGACAGATGATCTCAATGGCATAGAAGTGCATCTCCCGTCTGAGCAAAACTAGCTGGTGGATGATCCGGTTGTTGTTATTGGTGGTGGTCAGGCTGCAGTACAGTTTTGCCTGGCGCTCCGAAAAGAGAAAGTTGAAAGCCGTATCTTGCTGCTGAGCGATGAACTGGAGTATCCGTACCATCGGCCACCACTGTCAAAATCATTCCTGTCTGGTGAAACCGATGAAGAAAAGCTTTCCATGCGGCCGGTGTCGTTCTACGAATCTAAGAATGTCGACGTTAAGCTTGGCGCACCTGTTACAAAAATAGAGACAAAAACCAAGTCCATAGTAACTGGCAGTAGCACTCATACCTATCAGTCATTAGTGATAGCGACCGGGGCGAGACCGCGGTCATTGTCTTTGTCAGGTGTAAATCTTACTGGTGTGCATTCGCTGCGGGATCTCAGGCATTCTCGAAAAATTAAGTCTGAGCTAAAGTCTGCAAAAAATATTGTTGTAGTCGGTGCAGGTTTTATAGGGCTCGAATTTGCATCTGTGGCTCTTGGTATGAAAAAGAACGTAACCGTTTTTGATACCGCGGACCGTGTGATGGCGAGATCTGTCGCACCGGATGTATCGCGCTGGTTTGAAAAAACTCACCGCTCCAATGGCATGGATTTGCGTCTGGTCGAATCAGTCGTGGCCATTGAAGGTGATGCGAAAGTGCAGCGAGTGATTACAGGTTCCGGCGATGCTGTTGATTGTGATTTGCTGGTGCTGGGTATTGGTGTTGAGCCGAATATAGAGATTGCCGATGCGGCAGGAATTGCCTGTGGCGATGGTATTGTCGTTAACGAGTTCTGTGAGTCATCTGTTGCAGATGTTTATGCGATAGGTGACTGTGCTTTCCATCCGAACCCGTTTTTTAACAACCAAAAAATCCGTCTTGAATCAGTACAAAACGCTACTGATCAGGCTCGAGTGGTAGCGTCTGCTATAGCTGGCAATAAGAAGTCATATAATTCGGTGCCATGGTTTTGGTCTGATCAGGGTCCGCATAGTCTGCAAATGGCTGGATTATCGAATGGTGCGGACTTGTTCGTTCGCAGAGAGCCAAATCTGCCGCAGGGTCAGTCGGCAGACTACTCAGACAGCTTTTCTATTTTCCACTTCAGCGACGGAAATTTACAGAGTGTTGATTCTGTCAATAGCCCGCGCGACCACATGCTTGCGCGAAAACTGATTGCAGGTCAGATCAGTCCTTCACCTGCGCAGGTGGCCGATGCCGATTTTGATTTAAAGTCACTGCTTTAAAGCACTGTTCTCAGGTGTCCGCTCGATGCTGAGCATGCTTTCTCAACAGACCAGTCCTGGTTTATCTATTCCTGATTCGAATAATTCGGCGAGATGTTTTTTGACGGTATACGCATAATTAGCCGGAATTCTGTAATTGCTGACTGAATTCACCTGGTTGGTGGTCTGTCTGCACCGATATTTGCACATCGTTTTACGTTAGTTCTATCCTGCGTCAGTGAGTTGCCCTGTACAATGAGCCTCAGGTGCATTGTTATACTGACGCACTGTTAAATTTAGCTATCAGAAAAGAGTGTTCGCTATGTTGAAATCACTGCATCGAATCGGCGCCGGTTGTGTGTCGCTGCTGCTGTCATTGTCTCTGGTGCTAACTCCGTTTGCACAGGTGCAGGCCCAGTTTGATGATACAGAAGCACCGGTGCTTATACATCGCCAACTCGATTCCGGTATCGCCGGCGAGCTACAGACCTTTCTGGCGCGTGTGTCTGATGACTTCGGTATTAGTGAAGTCACTCTTTACTACAGGCAGGGTGATACGGGTGAATTCACCAGACTGGACATGCGACCGCTGCTCGACTCGATTGGCGAATACATGATTGCAGTCGAAACCGATGTCAATGACCTTGCCGGTTTGCAGTACTACATTGAAGCGAGAGACGAGTCTGGCAATCAGACTAACCGTGGCTTTGAGTATGCCCCGATCATTCTGCCGCTTTCTCCACCAGCGCCGTCAATAGCGGAAAACGAAACACCCGGGCCCGTTGTACAACAGCCCGACGTACAGGTTGCGGAAACTGAACCTGTTTCTCAAAGTGATGGCTTTGCGATCAAACCTACGACAATTCTGCTCGGCGTTGGTGCTTTGCTTGCAGTAGGAGCACTGGTGGCTGCAAGTTCCTCTGGTGGGGACGACACGCCTGAAACACCCGAAGTTGACACAGATCCGGATACTGTAACGATCACTGTCGTCAGCGACCTGCCCACTGCTGAGTGAGGATAGGTACCGCTGACTACAAAGGTCTGCTGTCAATATATAACCGGATAAGCGGTGACGGGTGCTTACTAACGAGAGTAACCCGTGTCTATAATAAAAATAGTTTTGTGTCGAGCAATCTCATTGCTTGCACTCATGAGTTTGATTGCATGTGATTCGCAATCGACGCAACCTGCAGTTGATCAGATTGTTTTGGATGGTACAAACATTCAGATCCCGCTCCCTCAGCAACTTCGTGAGATCAGTGCAATCGACCCGGCTGCAGTGATAGCTGTGGTTACGATCAACGGTGTTGAAACCGAACTGCAACCCACAGCTCCCGGCCAGCCAGGAGGACAATTCTCCGGTCAGATAACGGCTCCGGCACAGTCCAGTTTTACTGTGGTTGTTGATTTTTACGAGATGTTTGCAGGGCAAAGGCTAAACCTTGCCAGAGCAGAAAGACCGGTAACGACTGCCAGCGGGAATATAGTACTAAGCGTGCAAAACGAAGACTACGATTTCGATTCGTTTGATTTTGATAATGACAACGCCAGTAATCTTCTCGAGCGTCAATTCGACACCAACCCTTTGGACTCGTCGCAACTACCAGATTTTATAGAAATTGAGGTATTTGGAGCCTTACCGTTGGAAGCGATAAACGCCGGCTACACCAATTATCAGATAGAAGCGTCTGTTGGGGCTGAATCGGTGACAGCTGATGCCATTGATGGCCAGCTGACCCATACGTTCAGGGTAGTGCGGCAGGATACTCTGAACGTTAATCTACGACTTATTGAAAATGAAACCGGGCGTGGCCTGGTGTTTGGCACTCAAACCAGACAAGTGGTAAATCCACCTGATAGTTCGATGATTATCTTTGACGGCTCTGCCTACAGTTTCGATGCAGATCAGGACGGTGATGGCTTTACTGATCTGGACGAATTGATCTCGGGTACAGACTTATTCTCTGCACCTGTAACCAACCAGATACCATTCACGGTATTGTTTGAGGTGCCGCTGGAAATATCGGATCCGAATAATGCATTCGCAGTACTGGAGATCAACGGTAGTAATGTCAGCCTGTCCCGCGTAGAGAACACCTATACGGCAACAGCTATGGCTGAAGCAGCTAGTTCGATAGAAATAGGGGCACAGATTAACGATACGTTTCAGGGTGAATCGGTTGTTTTGGCTACCTTTAACGGTCGGGCGACGCCGAGTGCCGGAGAGACGCTGCAACTGGAGGGTTTTTCTCTGCAACTCGATGCAGACAACGACGGTGTAGCCAACTACATTGAGCTGGCCCAGGGCAGTGACCCGTTCAATCCGCCGGAACTGCAATGTACACCTGTGACTGAAAATGTATTTGCAACACTAACTGATGATGCGTACGTACAAAACCGCCGGCTATTCGATAACAACAACTTGCAGGTAGCGGAAAATACCAGAACTATTTTAATTCGCTATTCTCATGATGAAAGTCTGGGGTCAGTGATCGCAGCCAATCTCAATTTGACCGTTACCACTGATGTAGGGGACGGTCCAATGTCGGTATTCTCGGTTGAAGACTTTGAGTGGAGTGACAACGACAACTCAGTAATACTGCCGGCGCTGGGTACTCCTGTTGGTGCTCGGGATAATGACTGGGTGGCTGGTGTTGAATATTCGTTCGATCTAAATCCGGATGTGATATCCAGTGACTTCACCTTGTTTATAACGCAGCAGGATGGCAATGATGTTGCGTTCGGCTCGAGTGATACTACTGTGCCTCCAACCCTTCAGTTGTTGGTTGAGCGCTGCGAGTAGAATGCAGCCTCCAGGCACAGAGTACATGCACTATTGTATGAACACAGTGCTTGAATAAAAATTTCCCACGGGAGATTGTGTTCAGGTTGAGGGCGAGTTACCAGCGAATTTTCTGCCATACGCCGTTGCGACGTGTTGCGGTGACGACGGCACCATTCCATTTACCAGCTCCATAGATGCTGCCGTCATCGGCTCTTCCAAACATCGCAACATTCAACCGGCCTGTGACAGTGTCTCCGTTGGAACTGACCTCATCTATGATCACATCCAGCCGATGGTGGCGTGCAAATGTGTTGTTGAGAAAACGGATTCGACCTTCCGGTAGTGATTCACTTAGAGCATTAACAGCGTCTATGTCTTTGGCTTCCAGTGCAAGTCTCAATTGGTCCAGATGCTCGGCTGCAGGCCCGGTGCCGTCTACGTAACTGTTTCGTGGAGGCTCGGATATCGGTGTCTGATTGTTTTCAGTGTTTTGATTTGTGTTTGTGGTTTGCGCAGTTGTTGCAGTAACCAGTGAGCTCTGCGCCTGATTTCCAGCTTCACTCGGTGCCTGGTCAGTTTGAACCTGATTGCTTTGTACTTGGTCACTTGTTACAGGGGTAGCTGATTCCGCTATCTGTGTGGTTTCGGCCTGCGCTGCGGCTTCTATCTCAGCCTCTCCGGCATCTATTTTCCGCAACAACTCTCTGGATACAGATTGATCAGGTATAAACTTGTCTGTTTCGATGTAGAGTGCTTTGGCTTCAGCAAAACGCTGCTGATCTATAAGAGAGTTTATTTCGGTTACTTTATCCTGAATAAACGGGGATATATTGTTATCAATACCCGTGAGAGGTGCAGCAGGTCTGGTCACAGTTGAAGGTTGCTCTGTAACCACGGGTGTTGCAGATGCTGTTGGTGCTGCGGTCGGGGAAGACGGCTCTATCGATGCTGTGTTTATGGGTGTGATAACAGTGTCTTGTGTTGCTGTTACGACAGGACTTGAGTCGGCTATGGTCGTTGTTTGCTCGTTTGTTGTGTCGGTTGTTTCCGGTGAACTGTAAAGTCCGGTAAGACCTGCTTTGTCTGCTCTGGCCAGTAATCGATTCGCTTCAGACAAATTGTTCTTCTTCATGTTGTCTGCAATTTGTTGACGTATTTCTGTTTCAATAGAACGAATGCCCGCTCGTGCTTCAGCATTGTTTGGATCGTCCTTCAAAACCAGTTGGTAGTAGTCAGCTGCTGACTCACCTGCAGGGAATAGGAAGTTGGAAGTACCGATTTTTTGTTCAGCAAGATCGAGCTTTTGCTCTGCTGTCAGGTTAGCGCCTTTGTTTCCAAAATTAGTAAAGAGCTCAGGGGCATTGACGTAGGCGACTGACGCGCCAACAACCGCTACCAGACCGAGAGCCGGAAGCAACAACCGCCATGCAGAGCTTCTTTGAGGCGGTTCGTAGTTCCAGTCTGACTCATCAAACTCAATTTCATCGCGGATTGTTCTTTTCTGTTCGCGGCCCTTGCTTTCGACAAGGTGGCTGGGTCGGTCGAGTTTACTGCGTTTTTTTGCAGGTTCACTACCGGAAGACCGATAGATGCTGGACCCTGAGTTAGTTGTGTTCCGGTTAATAATGTTGCGCGGTGCTCCACTGCCAGTTGGACTTGGGCCAGCAGGACTTGGGCCAGCAGGGTTTGGGCCTGCATTGTGAGAGCTTGCAGGTGCAGTACCGACATTGCCGGTGGGTTTTGCATCTGTGCGCGAATTTATTGATGGCATTGTTGTGACGACAGAATCTCGACCGACTGCATCCGGGTCCAGTGAAACCACTCCGGAATCCATCGTTGTGTCAGAGCCGAGCGGAATGCTGACGATGTCGTCTCTGCCTGCCGGTGCTCGCGGTGGAGCGTTGTCACCGCCCGCCTGACGCGGTTTGTCGACCCGTTGGGGTGAATAGATAGAGACATCTTTTTGGGCAATATAAGCTGAGGCAGGATTGAAGATGCCATCAAAGGAATCTCGCCACTGCGGGATCACCTGTGGCCGATCTTCCGCTTCCATGCGTAAGCCCCAGTCAATGGCGTCGAGGCAGTCATCGGAGTAGGTGCTTTTAGTCAGGCTGCGCACTGACGCCAGTGGATCGTCTCCCTGGGTAACCGACGCGGAAGCACGGGTTACAGAATCGGTTGGAACATCGCCTGTGACAGCCTCATAGCAAACAGCTGCCAGCGCATAGATATCGGACCATGGCCCCTGGGCGTCCTCTGAAACGTTGTATTGTTCGATTGGTGTATAGCCAACAGTCACAACTGCGGTGAGTTGTTGTGTGGTTTCTGTCATGGTGTAACGTGCGGCACCGAAGTCAATCAGTACTGGTGAGCCATTGTGTCTGACATAGATGTTCGATGGCTTGATATCGCGATGCACAAAGCCGTGCCGGTGTATTTCTTCAACACCGTCGAGTATCGGGAATAATATTGCTCGCAACTCTTCCTCTGGAAGGGTTTGGCGCTTTTCGAGTATCTCGGCAAGTTCTTCGCCCTGTTCGAAGTCCATTACCATATAGGCGGTGTTGTTAGCGTGCAGCACCTGATGTACACGAACAATGTGCGGGTGCTTGAATCGGGCGAGAGTTTTACCCTCACGGGCAAAGTTAGCTAATCCTACGTCGTAGTCTTCAGCGAACTCTTTTTTGCGCGCAGAGACGTGCAGGTTTTCGTCACGCTGCGTTATTTCGCGCGGGAGATATTCCTTTATTGCAACTTCTACATCAAGGTTTTCATCTGTCGCCAGGTACGTGACTGCGAAGCCCCCTCGACCGAGAACTTGTTCTATTCGGTAACAACCGATTTTGTCGCCGCGCTGGAGTGTGTCGGTGTAATTGCTCACGCAAGCCTCAACTAGTTGAAATTTAACGCATTTAATGGAATCTAAGCGCTTATGGCGCTAATAGATCCTATTCTAATCGATCTGACGCGGAGGGTGTTTAAGAAACGTGACAATATGTATTGCCCGATCAAGAAGTGTGATCGGGGCAACGGTACGCCCTCGTAGCGGTGTCCATCATGCAATCACGAGAGGGAGATCTTTTGTTCCCCATCTCCAGTGCCCCGGTGGTCAGTTCTTAAGGTACTCCGCCATGGAGTCATCCATTGCTTTCTCCCATGGCGTGTGGTGCACAGGCGACTGCGACTTAGTCATTAAAGATACGTGTGCCTTGTCTCTGAAACCCATAATGTCTTCATGCTTATGGTGCTCCCAAACCATAAATGCCTGGTTCACACCCTCCACGTCAAAGGTAGGATAATCAGTCTGGCTGATCAGTTCCTGAACGTAGTCGCCCTGGAACCAGATGTAGTCTTCATCTGTTTCAAGGGTTGCTTCGCGAGCAAGCCATTTGTCGCTGTGGGTTTTCATCTCGGCATCTGATACCGGTGGAATTTTACCCATGATGACATCTCGTGCCCACCAGGCTTGTGCATCAAACATATTGAAGGTGTAGAACTGATCCTGCATGCCCAAATACATGACCTTCGGGTTCGGTTCGTAAGCCACACCCTGGTAGAGATCCGGTGTCCACATGCGGTTGGTGGCCTGCAAGCGGATGTCATCAGACATAAACGGGAAGTGATGAAGGTATCCGGTACACATAATAATGACATCGAGTTCTTTTGAAGTGCCATCTGAAAAGTGACAGGTTTTGCCGTCTACTTTGGTTAGCAATGGTTTGGTTTCCCAGTTATCCGGCCAGTGAAAACCCATAGGTGATGTGCGGTAGCAGGCGGTGATAGATTTAGCACCATACTTCCAGCACTGCGAGCCTATATCTTCAGCAGAGTAACTTGCACCGATTATCATGACGTCTTTATCTTTAAATTCCAGTGCATCGCGGAAGTCGTGAGCGTGCAGTACCCGGCCACCAAAAGATTCTATACCTTCGAATTTTGGAACATTAGGCGTTGAAAAGTGACCGGTGGCAACAATCACATAGTCGAATTTTTCAACCACAGCTTTGTCGTTGATTAAGTCATGGGCAGTGACAGTGAAATTATCTGAGTCTTTATGGTAGTCAACGCGACGAACAGGATGCCTGAATTTGCACCAGGGCCGAACACCGGCTTTTTCTACCCGGCCTTTGATGTAGTCGGCAAGTACTTCACGTGGAGGAAAGCTTGCGATTGGTTTGCCGAAGTGTTCGTCAAAGGTGTAATCTGCAAACTCGAGGCATTCTTTAGGGCCGTTTGACCACAGATAACGATACATAGAACCGTGGACTGGCTCGCCGTATTCATCCAGACCTGTTCTCCAGGTGTAGTTCCACAATCCACCCCAGTCTTCCTGTTTTTCAAAACAGACCACTTCAGGGATATCTTCACCGTTGTTTTTTGCTGATTGAAATGCTCGCAGGGCAGCCGTACCACAAGGGCCGGCACCTATTATTGCAACTCGCTTTGACACATTATCCTCCAGTTGTTCGATCGTGGTGATGCTTGCGTTTATTGAGCGTGCGTGACAGTAATCAATGTGTTGTCAATTTACAGCCCGCATCTACGCTCAGCTTAACATACCCGGGAGGCTCAAATTAGCTGCAAACTTTGTCGCAGGCGAAGTGGTTTTTGGCACTTTACGCTCTGACTCTGGACTTATCCGGATCGTAGAACGGGTAGGGTACAACCTTTGCCATCAGTCTTTTCTGGTGGCCGTCAAGCTTACCCACTTCAACCTGGACACCGGGTTCCGTGTATTCCATTGTCATGCGGCAGAGTGCGATATTTTTAGAGAGTTTTGGAGACCGGATGCCGCTGGTGACCACACCAACCTGTTGTCTGCCAACATGTACGCAATCACCGTGTTCTGCCAGCTCGTCACCCTCAAGTTCAAGTCCCACCAGTTTACGTTGTGGATTTTCTTTGCGCTTTAGCAGTGCCTCGCGGCCGATAAAATCATCCTGTTTGGTTTTTAACGGCACAACAAATGGAATGCCTGCTTCAAAGGGATCTGTTTCATCGGTGAATTCGTAATTGGCAAAAATCAGCCCAGCTTCAACGCGCAGCAGATCAAGTGCTTCGAGCCCGAGTGGTGTGATTTTATGTGATGCTCCGGCTTCGAATACTGCATCCCATACCTCGGCTGCATGTTTCGGATGACAGAATATTTCATAGCCAAGTTCACCTGTGTAGCCGGTGCGGGAAACAACCAGCGGTATCCCTTCAGGACCTGCGATCCTTGCTACCGAAAATCGGAACCACGCCAGATCTTCAAGTGGTGTCTGGTCTGGTTTTGTCCAGATGATCTGTTTTAATACATCGCGACTTTTCGGCCCCTGTACCTGCAGGTTGTGCAGCTGATCTGTCGATGACTTTATCCAGGCATTCAAGCCGCGTTGTTTGGCTTGCTCGCGTAACCAGATGCCACCGTAATCGTTGCCACCAATCCAGCGGAAGTTGGTTTCACACATTCTGAAAACGGTTCCATCGTCAATCATGCCGCCATTTTCGTAGCACATCGCGGTGTATACAACCTGGCCTGGTGATAGTTTTCTTACGTCGCGTGTTACGCAGGTTTGCAATAGCTCCTCTGCATCCGGTCCCAGTACTTCGAACTTGCGCAGTGGTGAAAGATCAGTCGCAATAACACCTTCACGGCAGGCCCAGTACTCATCAATCGGACCGTGATTGTTAAAACGATTGGCAAGCCAGTATCCGTTGTACTCGGTAAAGTTGCTGGTTAGTTTGGCGGTTCGTGAGTGAAAACCGGTTTCTTTGGTTAGTTGTGGTTCGGCGTCAGCTGTCATTCTAAAGGCCACTGCGGTTGAGAATTCGTGAATACCGGAATAAACGCGAACATGTATGTCGGTCGGGTTCCATGCGTTGGCGGGGTCGATGTCGTCAGGGCAGGCGGATGCAACACAAACAAGATCTTTCAGTGCCCGCATTAAAACGTAGTCTCCCGGTCGTGACCAGGGTTCGTCCACGAGTAACTGGTTGTGATCATCGAATGATGTGTTAAAAAAATTGTTCATTGCCATCCAGCCGGCTCTGGGCTGAATGCCGTAAGGTGACAGCGCCGCGTTAAAGTTGTCACTGCAGTTAACGTGGCCCGGGTAACCTGCGTCATCGTAGTATTTTGCGGTACAGGCAAGACCGAACGAGTCATGGCGACCACAGGTATCTCTGACCACCTCAACCAGCGCTTTCATGTCCTGATCATAAAACTTGCTGTGCAAGCCCGGAAGCGGGTAGGCGTGTGCCATCAGTGTTCTTGTGGTGGTCGCATCGAGGCAGCGCTCAACACCTGCCTGCAGCTTTTCAGCGTCAAAGCACTGAAAGTCACTGCACTCTTTACCTTCAACATCAATTACCTGAATATAGTCACCAGCTTTGACCTCAAAGGCTCTGGCTGTGCACCGGTCAATGCGCTCATCAAGCAACGGTTCTGCCAGCGGTTCGGGAAGTACGGGCTCGGCGTTGGTTGCAGGATTAATGCGAACAATATAAACAAGCAGGTTAGTTGGCGGGGTCTGCTCGTGTGCAGACATATCACTACCGGGTGCTGCGATGATGCAGGTCAGTGGTTCTTCGGCGGTGGTACTAATCAGGTGTTCTGCAGGGGTATCGCCTGCCATCACTAACAGAGATTGCATGCGATCAAACACGATGTTGCGCCGTTTAAGGCCGGCTGCAACACTTAAAGAACCTTCCATATTCTGCTCTAGCATTTGCGGAATGGTGCTGTCGATTTGTGTCGCACCGTGCAGTGACAGTGCGTCAGGTCTGCCGCGTCCTTTTTTATCAAAGATGGCAAGCTCGCACGGTTGCCTGCCTTCAGGGTCTATTATTTCAAGCAGATCACCCGGATGCAGGTCAATTACAATCATGCCGTTGGCATTGACCGGGTAACGCTCGGTACCTGCGGGCAACTTAAGTGAGCCCGGCAGAATTACACCTGACTTTGCAGGCTCAAAGCGATGCATCATGATCATTATTTAGCACCCAGCAAATCGTTTCTTGCAAGCTCGAGATGCTCAATGGTTGCTTTCTCAGCTGCGTTGATATCCCGGATTGCCACGGCTTCAAAGATCGCGCGGTGTTGTTGGTTATAGATGGCTATTTGGGCGCTTGTAAGAATTTTGTCTTTGACCACGCTCCACTGGCGATGACCTCGCACATCGTTAATATGGCTGCACATCCAGAGCATCAGTGAAT
>CAYLZS010000148.1:0-4949 GCA_964388065.1 uncultured Granulosicoccaceae bacterium | reverse complement strand
ACCTGATAAGTTTGTTTGGATTAACAAGAAGAGCAAATCGCAGCAATAGTACGCTTCTGTTTTCCTGACTACGTCAATCTGAAATCAGATCTTATCACTGTTGATTATTGCTATCGACGGATTGGACCTGCGTGAGTAGCTGAAAATATCAGTAAAACACAAAAAAGTCGGATATTTAAAGGCGTATTCCTCCGTCCTGGTAGCGCGAACTGGTCAATAACTATCGATTCGTGTTGTACCGAGAGTAGGCCAGGGCCTTACACGATTTTTGTTTCTTTTTTACAGAGCCTGTCCCTTTAGTATTCTAGACCCGTTGCATTTGTTCCCTGGCGTCACTTGTTCTCGCCAGCGGCTATTCGGCGCAAACTCCCCATGGTAGCGCGTCAGGTTCACCCTCGGTTTCGGGATCAGCGCTACCAATCTGGCTATAAAATCCAGTGGATCGAAGATCACGTGGGTCGTTCCATCCCGATACGGCGTCTTCAACTCGAAGCGTACCTGACCGTTCTGCGTCAGCGACAAACGCTTCTCTGATACCGCCGGACGACTCACATAGCGACACAGCCTTTCCAGCTTCTTTCGCTCGCACTTTTTTGTGGATACGCCCTAAATTCACTTCAAATGTCACTACAAAATCGTTGTCACCGATAAAAAAACCAAAATTTCCAAGTGATAGAAATTTCATCACAGGATTGTTATTGTAAAATTGAATTGATATTTACAAGGAAGGGCTATGCGACAATTGATTTCCGGATTAGCATTCTTCTTTACAGTTTTTGCCGTATCTTTTTCAGCGTTCGCGCAAACAGTACCCGCACCGCGTGGCTGGACGGATAATGTCACGGAAAACCTGCGGATCCTGACCAAAAAAACAGCAATCATTGAAATTTGGAATTGGGAGAGTCTGCAGGGTCAAACTCTGCAATCTGTTCTTGAGCAAAGAAAGAAATCTGTTCCTGACACAGCGATTTTCAAATCTGCAAAAAGAGTAAAACCGGAAAGCTCAATCAAAGGAGCGTTTCAAATCACGCGCAAGGTTACTCTCGGCAACAAAAACGGTCAATCTGTCTTGTATGGTTGTCCCGGGCAGCCCGGTTACGTGCGAATGATGCGAATGACCTTCCGCGATACCGATATCTTCAGCGTGCTGTCTGGTGCCACATTTTTAGAGAAAGTCTGCAAAGAGGAATTCAAAGGTGGCTCGAACGAAGCAAGACCTTCGGAGTTTCAATCTACACCGTCTTCATCCACAACAGCGACAATCGCGTCACAAACTAATTCAACACAGTTGAATAATGAATCACAGCAGCAATTAACCGGACGAAATCTTGCCGCTGCAAACGCAAACATCCCGGACAGTAACAGGCCGATCGCAGCTACCGTTTTTACAGATAAGGTACTACGTGGTTTCCCTGCCATGCTGACGTTTATAAATCATATGATGATGCAGTTCCCGAACGGCTACTATACCTCCTGTGTGGACTGGAACCCGGTCACTCAAGAACCAACACCTCAAAGTATAGGCAGTAAGAACTGTGAACTTAGCAGGAGCAAAGGAAATGGATCAAAGATTTTAGGCTTTAAACCCGGCGCAAGGGTTTCTGTTGCATTTGGACGAATTTCCGCTGTCGGAGTTACAGGAATAGGCGCATCGGGTTCTATTATCAGCGGCGGTGATCTAGTTTTAACCAAAGACGGTCGTATTGTGATCGGAGAGTTTGGTGTTAATTACTCACGGGCCGGTTCATCTGCCGGCGGGGTCGTATCGAGTGGCAGTAAAAAGAAAAATGTTATCGGTCGTTATTACTTAAACGGCTACACAATGACCGTCGAAACTGACGAAGGTGAGATCTTCCATACTTACATTGGCTATACGCCAGATAAAGATAGTGGCGCTATCAAATACGTTTATTTTAACGACAAGCAGTACTGGGACAGAAGCGAATAGTCAGTAATAGCTCATATCCTTCGTTAACGCATCGACCTTGATACTGAATTAAGAGCAAGATATTTCGCATTAGACATGTTTTTGTAAAATCGATTCAGCGGCTTTGTTGGCAATGGCTTAACTAGTGGGCCGCTTGATATTTGGCATCACTGAAGCATCAGTCACTCGACGCCTGGTTACGCCGTACACACGTAATTGCCCCTCCACCACCGTTAAATCAGTACATCTCATAGAGCAGATACCAACAGGCTGATATAAAATCTCTGGTTTAGTGCCAGAGTTGACGAATCATTTGAATGCACTTCTGGAAATTGCCGCGGTATAAGCCGTTAATTGACTTCCGGTACTTTGCTCAAGGAATCAGCCAGACTATTTGAGCCTGTCAATTCGCCATCTTACTCCGACTGATTTAGACTCAACTCAGTATTTTGTCGCATACAGATAGTATTTCGGTCCAATCCAACCTAAATGAGGCAACCCTGTTTTTGTTTAAACTCCGGAACTGGGATAGTATCGATCTGTACACAACGGAACTTTAGGGTTTTCGTTTGCAAAGCTAAGGAGGATAGGGATGAAATTTTCACAGAAATTGAGTTTGATAAGCGTGGTCGTTGGCGGCGTTGCACTGGGTATTACAACCGCTCAGGGTACAGGCTTGACGAGCTGGAAATCAGGTCTCAATCACGATCGCATAATTCAAATTCAAAACGAAGGTGGCACGCGCGAGGCTGTTGCAGGTGTAGAGATCGCGTACTACAGCAACTCTTCGTTTGGTGTGACTTCGCCTAAAGGTATATCGATCATTGTTGACCCCTGGCGTAATGACCCGTCTGGTGCCTGGGGGCTTTGGTATCACGTTGAGTTTCCGGCGGCTGAAGTCGATATCGGGCTGTCCACTCATGCCCACTTTGATCACGATGCGCTGGATAAAATCGATGCCAACATGTTACTTGACCGGATGGGAGGTAACTTCGAACTGGGTGATGTAAAAATCACCGGAATCGCAGATAAGCACCAATGCGTGGCGCCCGGGCTGATACCGTGGACCGAGGCAGTAAAGCAATTCGAAGGACGAGATGACCCCTGCGTCGATAATTTCCGCCACATGGATAACACCATGTATCTGATCGAGACTGGTGGTATGCGCCTGCTGATGTGGGGCGACAATCGACCGGAACCGCCTGCGGAAGTATTAGAAAAAATTGGTGATGTCGATGTTGTGTTTGTACCGGTGGATGGTTCGCGTCATATTCTGGATTACAAACAGGCCGATGCAGTCGTTGAGATGACAAAAGCCAATATAGCAATACCACATCACTATCTGGTACCTGAAACAACCTACTATACATCAACTCTGCTACCAGCAACCGAATGGGCAGAGACTCACGACAACACAATTTTGGATGCACCATCATTCACTCTGACGAAAGCCGACCTTGAAGGCAAGCAGGGCCATGTCTATTACTTCGGTTCGCACAACATGGTTACAGCCGAGGAATAACTGACTACCAGCCAGTCAGCTATCAACTCTGTTTGCAGCAAAGAAACGGTTGGCCGCTCAGGCCAATCGTGTACTTCTATATACTGCGCGCCTCTTAATACTAAAACCTGCACAGTCAATCGATTTACCTGGTTACTGTTACTGTGTCTGACACTGGCCCCTGTGTCAGTGTCAGCGCATTTCAAACTTAATCTGAATATTCGAGTTTTTCACATCGAGCATCGTGAAGATGGTCTCGATGTTTTTATTCGTCTGCCGATGCCGTATCTGGTTGCATCATTGCTTGGCCCAGAGCAACCAGATGGAACACAAACACCAGCACCATTCACCACTCATGCGATGGTGGACGATGAGTTAATGCACTATCTGGATCTGAATGCGTTACAACGTGATCCGTTGCCTCTGGGGCAACTCGCGCTCAACGGCCATCAGATTGAAGCTGATGGAACAACCCTCACCGGAGTGGTTAAAAAAGTACTGGTTTATTCGGCCTTAAATCAGTCTCCGTTTAGCACCCTGACAGAAGCAAAGCTATCATTTGAAAATCAACAGAGTCAATATGATCCGGCACCGTTTGTCGGTGACTCGGTCGTTGATGTGTTGCTCGAATACAGAGCGGGTCGATCAATCGCAAGCTACCAGTTGTCCAGTTCGCTTAATCCTGAACTACCGGGTCAGGAAGACACCGCCAATCTGGTGTTGGATTATGGTGGTAACACAACCAGCGTTTACCGCGTGACGGGTATTTTATCAGAGCCGGTTGTAATCGACAGATCGCTCTGGACTGCAGCAAAAACATTTATTATCGAGGGGGTCAAACATATACTCGGTGGCCTTGATCATGTGTTGTTTGTTATTTGTTTGGTACTGGGAGCAACTACTCTGACAAGCCTCGCCTGGCGTGTAAC
Organism: uncultured Granulosicoccaceae bacterium; assembly: GCA_964388065.1. Taxonomy (GTDB): domain Bacteria; phylum Pseudomonadota; class Gammaproteobacteria; order Granulosicoccales; family Granulosicoccaceae. The sequence continues at coordinate 592 of CAYLZS010000148.1, read as the reverse complement.
CGGTTTTACACTGGGGCACAGCATTACATTATCACTCGGTTTTTTTGGTTACACACCATCCGGATTATGGTTTGTACCGCTGGTAGAAACAGGGATCGCACTATCGATCATTGCCGTCGCAGTTTATGCGTTAACTCAATCAGATAACAAACAAAGCGCTGGATTATCAGCATTTATATTTACCGTATTACTCGGCTTATTACACGGATTGGGTTTCTCGTTTGTATTGCAGGAGATACTAGGCGTTACTTCGTCTAACATCTGGATTAGCCTGCTATCGTTCAATGTGGGTGTAGAGCTGGGTCAGCTCTTCATCGTATTGTTGGTATGGCCAGTTCTGATACTGGTTTATAAATACAGAGTGCAGTGGAAAAACAAGGTTCGCTGGGCATTGGCGTTGCCGTGCATTGCGATAGCATCGATTTGGGCAGGTCAACGTACCACTCAATTACTTGCCACCATACTGTAACCTTCAATCGGTAAGTGTTGTGACGAAAAGCACCAGGTCGTAGACCCTTTGTCTGTTAAATCTTAAATGAACTGCCGGATCACCAGCAAAACCGCCAGGGAGCCAAATACCGCAAACGTGAAC
>CAYLZS010000147.1:0-8829 GCA_964388065.1 uncultured Granulosicoccaceae bacterium | reverse complement strand
TTATCGCCTTTCTTTTTCTTCGGTTTAGCCATAGGCTCAAGTATACCTTGTATTGACTGATGAAGATTCCATGCCGACTGTTGAACGAAGCGCGCTTGTTCCTTATACCGCGCAACAGATGTACCAGCTTGTAAACGATGTGGAGGCCTATCCGGAATTTCTGCCCTGGTGTAGTGGTGCCGCGGTGCTCGAAGACAGCGATTCTGTACGAGTCGCCCGGGTAGACATCAGTAAGGGGCCGATAAAGCAGCACTTCACCACCAGAAACGAATTAAAACCCGGTGAAGAAATTAATCTGTCACTGGTGGAGGGGCCGTTTAGTTAGCTGCAGGGGCAATGGCAGTTTGTTGCAATTGGCGAGAGCGGATGTCGGGTGAACTTTACAACCCAATTCAGCTTCGGCAGTGTGTTGATGGAGAAAACGCTTGGGCCGGTATTTAACGGGATATGTGCCCGATTGGTAGATGCTTTTGTCGCGCGTGCAAAACAGGTTTATTCGTAAGAGGTTCTGACGCTTTGTGTTACCGAAAGTAGTGTTTCAAATGATGGATTATTGAATACCATTTTTAGAGTAAAGAAATGAAATTCAGTAAGTATCAGGCGTTGGGGAATGATTACATCGTTATTGATCCACAAGATCTGGGCTCCAAATTAACACCCGGTGATATTAAAGTAATTTGTGACAGACACTATGGCGTCGGTGCCGATGGCATTCTCCTGGGGCCTGAAGACAGTGACTCATGTGACTTTGCTTTGCGAATTTTTAACCCTGACGCAAGTGAGGCAGAAAAAAGCGGCAATGGCTTGCGTATATTCTCAAGGTATCTGTGGGATAAATCGTTAGTTTCCCATACTGAATTTACACTGCAGACAAAAAGCGGTGTTGTGAGTGCCGTTGTCGGTGAAAAAGCGCTCTCTGTAACCATAGGGATGGGGCAGGTTAGATTCACTCATGCACCTGCCGGCGAGCCTGCTCCCAAACCTGAAAAGCTAAATATTAACAGACGCGAGTTTACCTTTTATGCAGCTAGCGTCGGCAATCCGCACTGCGTGATATTGGTCGATGAAATCGATGATTCGCAGGCCAAAAATTTTGGCGGGTTGATTGAAAACGATCCACAGTTTCCCAACCGGACCAATGTTCAGTTTGTTAAAGTTATCGATAGAAAATCAATTCAAATTGAAATCTGGGAGCGCGGGGCCGGATATACACTGGCGTCGGGCTCGAGTAGCACAGCGGCTGCTGCCGTTGCACATGCACTGGGTTTATGTGATTCAGATATTGATGTTTATATGCCGGGTGGAGTAATAAAGATTGCTGTAGACAGTAAACACTACGCAACCATGACAGGCGCTGTTCGCAAAGTATGCGAAGGTGAGGTTCACAGTGAGGCATTGTGCGCTGACTGAAAGTCAACAGGTACTGCGAGGCGGTTATTACTTTTTTAGTGCTTTGACGTTGCGGCCTCGTTAAGCTTTTTCAGATCATCTATCAAGCCATCGAAGCCGTGTTTTTCTATGGAACTTTTAATAAAAAACTTACTGGCTATCATGGCGCTTGTGCCGGCTATATTTAGATCGTAAATTTTCCATGGTCCGTCGAGCGAGTGAAGAATAAAATCCACCTCAATATTGAAGCCTGTTTCTGCGTCTTTCAGTATTAGTCCTACTTCTGTCTTTTTCTTCTGCTCGTCGCTGGCAGGGGGTATCAGTTCAATAGAGTATTCCGGCAGCTTGTACGCTGCAGTGATCATCAGGCTCGTCAGATACTCGCTGTATTCTTCAACCAGTGCACCCTGTTGCTCTTTAGTGGCTCTGTTGAAAGCTTTGGTTCCGGTGGAGCTTTTTGTTATGCGCAGAAAATCTATTCGTTCAATATACTTGTTCTCTATTACCTGGCGTAAATTCTCTTTGTAGTTTTCTTTGCTGGAAGCACGAACGACGGTAAGAATCTCTTTGGCAAGATTATCGATTAGTTCATGTGCTGTAACAGGTGTTGAAGCCGGTAAAGTAGAGGACAGGACAATTGTAAACACAACGAAGACAATGGCCTTTAGATTCATTTTATCTCTCAGACGTTTTCCTTTTTTGCATATTATCATTAGTATTGTCACCAATACTGAACTATTAAGCGTCAATGAAAGTTGAAGTGGTTTATGCCATGCAGGCAACACAAGAAATTGTCGAGCTATTGCTTGATGAGGAGTCGACTGTGCTCGATGCCATCAGAAAAAGCGGCTTGTATGAGACTTACTCAGAAATAGAATTGGGCATCACACCCGTTGGCATCTATGGCGAACGTGTGAAGTATGACACGTTGCTTAGAGACGGAGACCGGGTTGAGATTTACCGGCCTTTGGAGATTGATCCAATGGAAGCGCGGCGATTGCGCGCAAGATCACAGGCGAAACTAAAATCCAAAAAATAGAGCCACGAGTTAAGTCCAGCTATTCTTTTTTACCTGTTATGAATGTGTAGAGCCGGTAGAGGCCGTAGATGCCCAGTACGTACGCGACTGGTTCCCCTGGAATCTTGTCAGTGAAAGCCAGCATCGCTAAAAACATTGCAGCAGCAATTGCTGTGAATTCAACGCCCATCTCATAGGTATCAGCAACTTCGAACGGGAAACTTGTTTGTGCGCGATTTCGCAATGTATCTACCAATTTGAGGTAGTCTTCACGTTGTTCCGGGTCAATGCGGTTGTGCAGTGGTGTCAGCGTAACGTTTAGGCGAGTTATATTCTCTTTGGAAGTTAGCGTCTCGCTATAGTTGAACCATTGATTGTCACTCACGAATGAGTCACTTTGTTCTGTGGGATTACTCGGATAAGTAATAGTTACATCCTGCTGCACTATGCCATCCAGATATGTCTCTTCAGGGGAGCTCGAGGTACTTGAAATTTCCAGATGCTGGTAATGAGGGCTGACTATAATCAAGTTGCCTTCGTTTATTTCAAAAAACGGTGTTTCTATCTGATACGACTCTTCGGTGATGAGGTGATTATCCTGAATACTGTCATTGGTAATATGCATTGACTTAATTGGAGTCAGCTTTGCCTCAAGCTGTTCTGATATACCGTCATGGTATGACTGCTGTATAGATTTGAGTTCGTTCGAACTAAAGTAATAGCGCATGTTATCGGCACGGGCACCAAAGTACTCCCGGCGATAGGTCACTACGGGTTTGCTTCCATTCTCTGTGCTGAGATTAAAAAACTGGAAAAGTTTGTAGACAACGCTGTCTGTGGAATAGGGGATTGTCTCCAGGCCACCACCATCGGCTTTAAGCAGCAATGCTGATCTGTATTCGAGCTGAGCCATTGTGGCAAGTGTGCCACCCTGTTTTTGAATTGTTGCATCGACAAACCAGGCTTTTCCCTGCCAGATAAAGTGCACAATCATGTGGTCAAACAGAAATGGCGATGGCATTAGTGTGTCTATGCCATTTTTCAACACGGTATTCACCAGCGCCAGATTGGCTTCGATACCCATTGCCCGAAGCACACTGAGCAACAATGTCGACTTGTCTTTACAGTCGCCTGTACGCTTTTTTAATGTTTTGGATGCAGCTTTCGGGGTGTGAGAGAAAATTCCGTTACTTTCACTTCGATAGCGAATGTTGTCCTGGACAAAGCGGATATTGTTGATGATTGTTTGCTCATTAACTTCCGTAAGTTCCAGCTCTTTTAGTTCTACCGGATCATAAACACCTGCCTGACGGTAAAAGCTATACAGGTGAGCTGAAGTTTCCTCCCAGCTTGTCTCTGTTGTTGTAAACAAATAGGGTGGCCAGTATTCGGCAGGTAAGTTGTCGTCAAAAGTGACGGGCTGCGGCTGTTTGATCTCTTTTTCAAATTCGGCATCGGACGCAACTGTTGTTACATCGTTAATTTCGTTTTTGGAGTCGAGATGTTGTACCAGCAGATTGGTATCTGATTTGTTTACTACCCGGGTAATATGCTTTTCCACTGATCTGCTCCACGCGAGTGAACGGCCCTCGCGTATATAGTGACCGTGCAGTGGATGCTCAGACTTGAAATCACTTTCACTGGTTTCTATGTCGACAACGTCCCCGATTCGCAGATCATCGATAATAAACTCAATTGTGATAACGTCTGACGATACATGACTTTCGAGCTGAAGCTCTCGCTGCATGCAGCGTATGTTTTTCGGATCGAGGCAGTCAATGGTTTGATCATCGCGATAAATCACACATCGATGAAACAACAGATGCTGTGATTCGGGTCTGACGCTAAAGAGAAATTGCGACATATCCTCAATGCACGATGCATCGTGAATCTGATAACACAAACGCCGATAAGCATTGTTTCCAGTTGCATCAACCAGAGTTTGATAATCAAGCAGCAGGTAGGTTAGTGGTGATTCGTGTTCACCGGTTTGTGCAGCGGGCAGTGTTGCAGGTTTGGACCTGAGTGTTATCCACTCGGGGCGCTCAGTGAGGTTGAACAAACTATCCGGTTGTTGTTCTTTCACTGCTGCAAGCATTTTCTACCACTCCTGTTAAACTTTGCGTCACTGGGTAACGACAGGAAATTAGAAAACGTTACAGTCTTTGGGTTGTGTCTGTAGCTTTGTTGAATTGCATCACATCACAGGTGGTTCTGGTGAATGTGTTGCCAATGGTCTGTGTGAATTACCTGCGGATTTTGTATTTCCGGCAGAGTTCAGTACAGGAGTTGCTTGTATTCCGATGGAGTGACGACACTCCGCCGTGTACTAAAATTAAAGAGTGTTTGCGATGAAGGTGCTTTATCCAAACCCGTCTTTTTCCAGATCGGCAACCACCTCCCCCTGAAACTGTAATGACAAGCGTCTAACCTCAGGATCTTCGCCGGAACGATTGAGGCTATAGATATACTCCCATCGATCCGGATTAATCTGATTGGTGGTTAATGGTACACCCAGTAGGCTGACGACTTCTCCTTTGCTCATGCCGACCTTTATTTGCGAGATAGTATCCGAGGACAACAGATTACCTTGCTGGATGTCAATTTTGTGTGGTCTGGGCAACCACCATGTACCGCAGGCAGATAATGCGGTAAATGCTGGTATGAGTGCGATTAATAACAGATGTCGTGCTTTCATGGCGTTGTCCGTTCTTGAATGACTGTAAGTCTACCCAGAGCTACAGATCATGGGGGTTGCATTCTGTTTATCTATAGAGAAACACTGGCCGTACGCTTCAGAGACTATGCAATATTTATGCGATCAGTCTTCAACCGCGGCTAACATTTCCCGGGCATGTGCGAGTGTCCGTTTAGTGATTTTTACACCGCCAAGCATACGGGCGATTTCTTCGAGAGACTCGTCGTCTGACAATGTGCGTGATTCGGCAAGGGTTTTATTATCACTCGATTGCTTTGAGACTTTGACATGATAGTGCCCTTGCGCTGCGACCTGTGGCAAATGAGTGACGCACAAAACCTGACATCGATCACCCAGCTTACGAAGCTGCTGGCCAACGGTCTCTGCAACACCACCACCGACGCCTGTGTCTACTTCGTCAAAAATAAGTGTGGGTACACGGTTTCTTTCTGAAGTGATTAACTGTACGGCAAGACTTAAGCGTGAAAGTTCCCCGCCGGATGCTACATCAGACATGGGTCGTGGTGCAGCGCCCGGGTTGGCGCTGACGTTAAACAACACGTGGTCAAGTCCGTTGACCGATGGTGTATCAGTGGGCTTGCTGCTGCATTCGATTGCAAACTTGCCGCCTTTCATGCCAAGTGTTTGCATTGCTTCTGTAAGATACTCCTCCAGTTGCTTTGCAGATTTGCGACGCTTGGTTGTTAATTTTTTTGCCGCTTTTTGATATTCAACAGTTACCTCTTTGAGCTCTTTATTTAAGGACTCAATCGATTCATCCATTGAGTTGAGCTCATCGAATTCCTCAATGAGTTTTTGCGAGTATATTGTTAACTCGCTGGTATCGATCTGGTGTTTCTTGGCAAGCTGATGCGCGCCGGACAAAATTGTATCGAGCTCGTTAAGCCGTTGTGGCTGAGGTTCAATACCATGCGAGTATTGCCGCAGTGTATCAACAGCTTCTTCAAGCTGGATGCGTGCAGAGCTAATGAGTTCTGCAACTTCAGCGGTGGTATTGTCGTGTGCAAGCAGCTCGGCTACTGCTTTTTCAACGTGTGTTATCTGGGTTAAGACTGATTTTGGATCATTCTGCAGCAGTTCCATTGCGCGTCCGCTTAAGTCTCCGAGTTCAGTGGCGTTGGCAAGGCGTCTGTGTTCGAGGTCAATGGCGTCCAGATCAATTGCATCTATTGATAACTTTTCGAATTCCTGTATCTGGTAGCGCAGTGTGTCGAGTCGATCACCCCGTGCCTGAAGTCTGTCTTGTGCAGTAGTGATGAGTCGGTTGATCCTGTTCCATTCCTGCCATACATCGTGAACATTGCTGATTAACTTTTCGCACTCACCGAAGTCATCAAGAATGTCGCGTTGTTTATCTGGTGAGGTGATTAGCTGGTGATCGTGCTGGCCATGGATGTTGACCAGCAGTCTTCCAAGCTCTTTTAAATTTCGCAGTGTAACGGGTGAGCCGTTGATAAAGGCACGCGACTTGCCGTCTTTGGATACCACTCTGCGCAGTATGCATTCGGCTTCGCCATCTTCCGGCTGATCCATGGAGTGGTCACGCAGCCAGTCGCCTGCGTCTTTAACATCAGTTATATCAAACACCGCACTTATTTCTGCACGTGATGCGCTGTCGCGGACTGCACCTGGTGAGGCGCGGTCGCCCAGCACCAGGCCGAGTGCGCCCAGCAGTATCGATTTACCGGCACCGGTTTCGCCGGTAAGAGTTGTCATGCCCGTGTGCAGCTCGAGGGAGCTGCTGGTAATGATGGCGAAGTCTTTTACGTTTAGTGCAACCAGCATAGATTAGTTGGGCATAGTTAGTCGGGCATAGTTAGCTCGGTATGAGCAGTTGTTATTACCCAAGTGTTTTATCCACTGATGACTATGTTAACAGCTTAGCCCCACCTTAGTTTTTCGCGCAGTATGGCGTGGTAGTCGTAATTTGAAGGGTGCAGTATGCGTATGGGTTTTTCGTGCTGGCGTACTTCAATGATGTCATCGTTTTGCAGGTCATTATATACCTGACCATCGCAAACCATCTGCGCATGTACCGTTTTCTTTTCTGTTACCAGCACCGAAATTTCGGAATCGGCGTTAACAACCAGCGGGCGGCTGCTCAGCGTGTGAGGGCAAATAGGCTGCACCACAAGTGCGGGTAAGTTAGGATTAATAATTGGCCCGCCGCTTGACAGGGAATAGGCGGTGGAGCCGGAAGGAGAGGCGACAATTACGCCATCTGCCCGTTGCGACAAGACAAAACTGCCGTTGATAGAAATTTCGAATTCGATGATTTGCAGGACGTTCTTGGTGCGCATGACCATGTCGTTGAATGCCAGCGCCTGGTGGATAATTTCGCCGCGTCTCGTCAGCCAGCAATTGAGCATCAGGCGTTCTTCCTGCAGGTAGTCGCCATCGATGATTTCAACCAGCTGATGCAAGCCGTCTTCGGGTGATACATCGACCAGAAAACCGAGACGTCCCCGGTTAACACCGATGAGTGGAACATCTGCGTTGACCATTTCACGTGCCGCGTGCAGCAGTGTACCGTCGCCGCCTATAACAACCGCGAGATCGCACTCCTGCGCGATGGTTTCGATGTCCACTGTGATGGGGCCGCCCAGCAGTCCGCGGGTGCTGGTATCGAGCAGAACTTCGAGGCCTTTGTCCTGGAGCAGGGTGTAAACATTATTAAGGGTTTCGGAAACGCTTAGGTCATTACTCTTGGATATCAGACCGACTTTGCTGAAATTAGGCATCCCCATACAATATCACGCCGGGATGGTATTTTGATATGGGTGGACCGAATTTTCCCGCATTTAGGGAGTTTCTCACTGCCGATTCAGCAGAGTAACTGCCCTGATAAGTGGAATTTTAAACGGATTTTCACATTAGACTGGGATCAATAAATTGGAGCGCAGCAACGGATACTACTGGTTTATCAGTTTCGACAACTCATAGATATGATCCAGTGCCTGTCTGGGGCTGAGATTATCCGGGTCGAGGTCTGCAACATAATCTGCCAGCGCAGCATTATTATCTTTAAGCGAACCCATCTGAGGGTCGAACAAACCCATCTGCGGGCTCTGTATTGTTGACGCTTGTTGCGCTGACAATGTTGTATTGTTTTCTAATGCCTGCAGTCGCTGCCTTGCGTCGCGAAGGGCAGTACTCGGCAGGCCTGCAAGCTTTGCAACCTGCAATCCATAACTCTTGCTTGCGGCTCCGGATTTAACGTTGTGCATAAACACGATTTCATCATTGTGTTCAACGGCATCAAGATGCACGTTGCCAATCGCGGTATGAGTCTCTGCAAGAGTGGTCAGCTCAAAGTAATGGGTTGCAAACAATGTGAAGGCTTTGTTTTTGTTGGCGAGTGCTTCAGCACATGCCCATGCCAGCGACAGTCCGTCATAGGTGCTGGTGCCACGGCCTATTTCATCCATAAGTACCAGGCTGTGTGGTGTGGCGTTGTGCAGAATGCTGGCAGCTTCTGTCATTTCTACCATAAAGGTAGAGCGACCGCTGGCCAGATCATCTGATGCACCTATGCGGGTAAAGATGCGATCAATGGGTCCGATTACACAGTCACTGGCAGGTACATGGCAGCCGATATGTGCCATCAGCGCAATTAGTGCGGTCTGGCGCATGTAGGTTGATTTACCGCCCATGTTAGGGCCGGTAATAATCAACATTTTACGCTGGTTATTGAGCTCCACAG
>CAYLZS010000146.1:0-31078 GCA_964388065.1 uncultured Granulosicoccaceae bacterium | reverse complement strand
ACCTCGTGTAATTACTGCCAACCAGCACGAAGCCTATATTGAACAGGGTGTTGAAATTCCATTCGCTCAGGAGTCTGGCAACGGTGGTACGACAACGTCGTTCCGTAAAGCGGTACTTGCCCTTAAAGTGAGACCACAAATTACACCGGACGAGCGCATCATCATTGACTTAACTGTCAACAAGGATACGGTCGGTGAAGTATTCGATGGCATTCCAAGTATTGATACCCGGGAAGTTAATACCCAGGTACTGGTATCCAACGGTGAGACAGTTGTTCTCGGTGGTATCTACGAACAGTCTGTTATCGAGCAGCGTGAGCAAGTGCCATTCTTTGGTGACCTGCCGCTGGTTGGTAAACTGTTCCAGCGCAACATCGGAGAAGACGACAAAACTGAACTCCTGGTTTTCGTTACGCCAAAGATCGTGAAAGACACCTCCGGTCTGAATCAGTAAAGAACCCCACACCAGGGTTTACAAAAAAACCGCGGCAAGCCGCGGTTTTTTTTTGCCTGCAACTGCCAACTATTGCCGCGGATACTCATAGCGAGATTCAATACATCGTGGTACTGTAAATATCATATACATTTTACAGTGTCCGACTATCGCGTCCGACATTCGCACATCTACATGGCGAGCATTTTTTTAATAGGTCCTATGGGGGCTGGCAAAACTACAGTGGGCAGACAGCTCGCGCGTCGTCTCGGCCAGCCATTCTTCGATAGTGATCGCGAAATAGAATCAACCTGCGGCGTCGATATCCCGACTATCTTCGATTTTGAAGGCGAGCAAGGCTTCCGCTGCCGCGAAGAGCGCATGATAGATTTTCTTACCCTTAAGGAAAATATCGTGCTTGGCACCGGCGGCGGTGCGGTGCTGCGCAAAAGCAATTGCGAGAGACTCAGAAACCGCGGGGTGGTTGTCTTTCTTGATGTTGATATCGATGTTCAGGTTGAGCGCACCTCACGCAACAACTCCCGCCCTCTGCTTCAGCAGGGTGACGCAAGAACTACCCTGCTGGAAATCAGCAGGAAACGCGGGCCAATTTATCGCGAGCTGGCGCATGTGCACATTTGTACCAGCACCCAGCGGCACCAAAAAGTCGTCGATAAAATTTGTCGTCAGCTCAAATTGCTGGAAAAGTCTGCCCAAAGTTCTACACAGGACCAGACTGAAAAACAGAGCGTGGCTGAAAATAACAAAACCAGCAACAACGCCGATCACTAACGACCATGATTACACTTAATGTGGACCTCGGCGAACGCAGTTATCCTATTTATATCGGTGGAAATATTGCCACCAGCACCGACTTATACAAACGCCACATTTCAAGCTCCAGAGTACTTGTCGTCACTGACGAGAATGTCGCCCCGCTCTACCTTAAGTCAGTGCTCGATGCACTGAGCGACTATGACTGTCACTTTGTCACTCTGCCCGCTGGTGAAGCACACAAAAATCTCGACACCGTCAGCACAATTTACGACGCACTGATTCAGCACCGGTTTGATCGCAACTGTACGATCATTGCCCTCGGTGGCGGCGTGGTTGGAGATATCACTGGATTTGCCGCGGCGTCTTATCAACGTGGCGTATCGTTTGTACAGGTGCCTACCACGTTGTTGTCTCAGGTAGACTCATCCGTCGGTGGTAAAACCGGAGTCAATCATCCGCAGGGCAAAAATATGATCGGCGCGTTTCACCAGCCCGCTTGTGTTATCGCAGATATGAATACGCTGGACACACTGCCTGACAGAGAGTTAAAAGCGGGCCTTGCCGAAGTCATCAAATACGGTTTAATCGACGACGAAGAATTCTTTAACTGGCTGGATCAACACATCGACAAACTGCTGTCTCTGGACAAAACCGCTCTTGGTAAAGCAGTAGAGAAATCCTGTGACCGCAAGGCTCGTATAGTCGCTGCAGACGAACTTGAGTCCGGACAACGGGCATTGCTAAATCTTGGGCATACCTTCGGCCACGCTATTGAAACCGCACTGGGCTATGGCAACTGGCTTCACGGTGAGGCAATTGCAGCCGGTATGTGTCTGGCAGCGCGGTTTTCGGCAGATCATGGTTACTGCAACGAAGAGACTGTCACCCGCACACGGGCAACTTTTGAAAAAGCCGGCCTGCCGGTCGAGCCACCAACGGAAATGACAGCCGCTGGTTGCCTCGAACTAATGACTCTGGATAAGAAAGTACGTGATAAAAAACTGACGCTGGTGCTCATGCATGGAATCGGCGAGGCATTTCTGTGTAACAATTTTGATCAACAACAACTCGAAAAAACAGTAAATACCGCGTTCAATTGATAAGAGTCTGAAACAACAGATGTCAAACTCGTAAGCCTTTGTTACCTTCGCATGTCCAGCGTTGCCGTGGCCTGGCAAGTCCTCTACTATCAGCGCGTTAATGTTTAAGCCGCACGCGGTGACCGCTGCACTGCAACTGGCGTAACTGGTTGAATTACTTATTACCAGACCGTTCTGTCAGTACTGCTCCGGCCCCAATCGCCCGCGGCTGTTTGATCCACTGATCGTCTCACAACGGACCGAATCCATATGGCAGTTCAAGACGTGCAAACTGAAGCTCGATTACACAGCGAAACCCTTGAAGAGCTGAGTCTCACCAAACAACCTTTCCTGGAACAGGAAGACCGCCCACCCTTTAGCGACTCCGAGACGCAAAGAACACGCGCCGCACTTGAACAAAATGTCCGATTCGGCGACTCGCTGCATCTGTTGATCGGCGAAGAAGGAGCTGGCAAGACCGTATTGCTAAAGCAGCTGCTCAAGCACTGCAAAATAAGCATCAAACCCTTCGTCGCAAAAGGCTCAACGGACTTCCGCGCCGAGGCTTTTCTGTATGCCGTTTTAAACTCTACAACCAAGGAAGAAAAAGCAGAGGGGATCAACGAATACATCGATAAGCTTGCACCGATGTTTCAACAAATCACAGACGATCAGCGCAGTGCTCTGATGATCATTGATGACGCCCACCTGGCTCCGATCGAAGAGATTGCAGAATTAGTCGATACACTCCAGCACTTCGATACTGAAGACGGCAGAACGGCCCGGCTGCTGCTGACTGGCACACCAGCGCTTAAGCAATCCATTGCAAGCTTCGAAGCCCAGTTTGAAGACCTCGACTTAAGCTACAGCACCAACATGGTTGCACCACTGGATGACGAACGTACCAGTGAATACCTGAACTCAAGACTGCACCAGGCAGGTTTCGCCGATGCATTCCCGTTCACCGACAAGGCAGTCACTAAAATACAGCGTGAGTCCGGCGGATTGCCCGGCAGAATAAACAGCTCGGCTACGCACTATCTCAATGGTGTCTACCGAGGTGGCGAGTCAAACGAAAAGAAAGCCGGCTGGCTGCCATCTTTCGAGTGGCCGGTACTCCTGGTCGGTGCTGCAGCATTGGGCGTCATCGGCATTGGCCTGGCAAAGTTCCTCGGTAATGAACCCGATGCTACGGTTATACCTGTCGCCTCAACTGAAACCACAGAGCAAATAGAACAGCCGGTAGTTGCTACAACGTCAGTCAATGAATCCACTGGCGAGTCTACTCTGGCTGTTACACCTTCGAACGACAGGCTGGTACTACCTGCTGCATCTACCAACACTGAGGCGCTGGATACAACCACTGAAACTATTGTGGCAACGACATCAACTGATTTGGTGCAGGACCAGCCAACCACTGCTGCCATTCAGACAAATCAGGTTCAGGAAAATCAGGTCCAGGAAAATCAAACTCAGGCAATTCAGGTTCCGTCACCGCAAGTGAACGAAACTTTTGTGGCTGCAGAAGAGACCGCAACCCAGATAGTCAACACCGAGCCAACAGAACTGGCCGCTGCACTAAATGACGATACCAGTGCTACGGTACCGGCTCCGGGTGTTATCAGCACACAAGATACGGCGTCAAATAAAAGCGTTGGTGTAAGTACGGCCAGTGGATCTGTCGCGGTAGACACCAGCTCTATTCAACTGCCAGACACCACCGAAAGTCTGGCGGCGCTTGCGGGAAGTGATTCAGATGCATCAGCCCGGGAACCGATTGGCCAGTCCATTGCGCTGGAGCCGCTTGAAGCGGAAATCAATGCCCAGGCCATTGAAAATAGGGCCGCCGAAAATAGGGCCGCTGAAACTCTGGCAGCTGCAGAACCGGTTTCCAACGGTGTGGTAGTCACTGAGCCAAATCGTGCTATTGAAAATGAACGCTGGGTGCTGTTCCAGTCACCGGCTAAATTCACCGTCCAGCTGGCCACTTCTCGCGAACGTGGTTACATTATCGATCTTGCGCAAACAATGCAGGTCGCGGATCCGGTTGCAATCTATCCGTTCCTGACGAGCAACAGCAACAACCCGGTATTCGGACTGTTAAGCGGTTTGTACGATACCCGTGATGAAGCCATTGCAGCAGTCGAAGGTATGAGTGAAGCTACCAAGAAATTCGGTGTCTGGATTCGACCCGTAAGCGACTTACAGGAAGACATCAAACGTCGCCAGTAAGCTGGCTGCCACTGGTAATCTCTACAGTAACAACTAAGCGTATACGCCGTATTTAGCCCCTGGACTGCCGTTTTTACTTGCAGTTTGGGGCTTTTTCGCCCAATATGACCTCCTGAGGGGTGGCGCACGCTCATGTAAAACAAGCCTGCAACAGCATCTCGCACACCTCCTCTAAGGCCTCAAAGTCACTGTAAAAGACTCGGCCTTCGTTCTCTCAGAACTCTTTAGTTTAACGGCGTATTCGCTCAGCCTGACCCTACCCTGGATTCGGCCGGGCGTGACAACCTGTCACAATACCACCGTGCTTCTGAGCGAACTTCAAACATAACAAAAACCCACCGCTGGCGGAAAACACAGAGGGTTTACATGAACGCACTGGATAAACTGGCGGCGAGCGGTCTCTATCGCCCTGAATTCGAACATGACAATTGCGGCTTTGGTCTGATTGCACAGATCGATGGTCGACCATCACACAAGCTGGTGAAAACTGCCGTCGAAGCACTCGGCCGCATGACCCACCGTGGCGCGATTGCAGCTGATGGCAAATCGGGTGATGGTTGCGGCCTGCTGCTGCGCAAGCCGGTTCACTTTCTGCGCGCCAAAGCAGATGAATCAGGTTTTGATGTAGGCAGTAACTTTGCCGTCGGCATGGTGTTTTTAAATAATGACAGCACACTTGCAGATCTCGCACGTAAAACGCTAAACGCGGAAATTGAAGCTCGCAATCTAACGGTCAATGGCTGGCGTGTGGTGCCTGTCAATACCGATGCCTGCGGCCTGGAAGCAAAGAAAACGCTCCCGCAAATAGAACAGATATTCGTCACGGCACCAAACTATATGGATGCCGCTGAGTTTAATCGAAATCTGTTTGTCGCCCGTCGTAAAACTGAACTTACTTTGCGCAAGGGTGATCCCGAGTTTTATATCAACACATTGTCAGCCGATGTCATTTTATACAAAGGCTTGATGATGCCGGACCGGCTGCCGTCGTTTTATGAAGATCTGAACGACCCCACGCTCGAGTCTCGCATTGCAGTTTTCCATCAGCGCTTTTCTACCAATACACTGCCGCAGTGGCGTCTGGCGCAGCCATTCAGATACCTCGCTCACAACGGTGAAATAAATACTATTCGCGGCAACCGTAACTGGGCAAACGCGCGTGCATCAAAGTTTCACAGTGAACTGCTGCCAGAACTAAAAGAGTTATTGCCATTGGTATCAATGGCGGGCTCTGATTCCATGTCGCTTGATAATATGCTTGAAGTACTGCTCGCAGGCGGGATGAATATCTTCCGTGCCATGCGCTTATTACTGCCACCGGCATGGCAAAACATGAACGCAACCGACCCGGAGATGCGAGCCTGGCTTGAGTACGCTTCCATGCATATGGAACCGTGGGATGGACCAGCAGGCGTTGTATTAACCGACGGACGTTACGCCTCCTGCGTTCTCGACCGCAACGGTTTACGGCCGGCACGCTATGTCATTACCCGTGATCGTCAAATCACACTGGCATCTGAGATCGGTGTTTACGACTACGATCCTGATGAAGTTGTTGCCAAAGGTCGTGTGAAGCCCGGACAAATGTTCGCAGTTGACACAGATACAGGTGAAATTCTACAGCCGGAAAAAATTGATGAGCAATTAAAAACCAGCCGCCCCTTCTCGCGCTGGTTGCAAAAGCACTCAAGGCACCTGCGCTCAAGACTACGCGACACGCCACCAACCAATCCTTCAATGGACAATGAACAACTCAGTGTCTATGAAAAAATGTTTGGCGTGACCTTTGAAGAGCGCGATCAAATTCTTCGCGTACTGGCGGAAGAAGCTCAGGAGGCAATTGGTTCTATGGGTGATGACACACCTTTTCCAATTCTTTCAAAACAAGTGCGTTCGCTTTATGAAAACTTCCGCCAGCAGTTTGCTCAGGTAACCAACCCGCCAATTGATCCGTTACGTGAATCCATTGTGATGTCACTGGAAACCTGCCTCGGTGCTGAGCAGAACCTGTTCAAGGAAACGTTTCAGCACGCCAGACGACTACTGGTACGCTCACCAGTCCTTTCGCGTGAGAAATTCGAGACACTGCTGGCCATGAACGATGAGCCAGAGTATCACCATGTAAGAATTGATTTGAACTTCGACCCATCGAAGCAATCGCTTCAGCAAGCCATTGAAGCCATCACAAAAACAGCATTGCAAGCGGTAAGAGATGAGACAGTGATTATTATCCTCAGTGATAACAATCTGCAGCGTGATCTATTGCCGGTTCACGCACTACTGGCAACCGGTGCGGTTCATCATGCGTTAATTGAAGCCGGATTGCGATGCAACGCAAATATAGTGGTTGAAACAGGTACTGCGCGCGATCCTCACCATATAGCTGTACTGGTCGGCTACGGTGCTACATGTGTCTACCCTTATCTTTCCTATGAAAGCATACAGGGCATGGTCCGTCGTGGTGACATAAACGGTACAGACGCACTAAAGCTTGAGCAAAACTATCGCAAAGGCATTAACAAAGGCTTGCTAAAAGTACTGTCCAAGATGGGTATCTCAACTATTGCAAGCTATCGCGGCGCCCAACTATTTGAAATTGTCGGCTTGCACGATGAAATAGTTAATCAGTGCTTTCCCGGTACGACCAGCCGAATACAAGGTGCTGACTACACAGACCTGACCAGTGACATTCAGACGCTTGCAGACGAAGCCTGGAACAAGCGCACAAAAACACGTCATGGCGGTTTGCTAAAATACGTCGAAGGTGGCGAGTATCACGCCTATAACCCTGACGTCGTTACTTCACTGCAGGAAGCAGTAAACTCCGGTGAATACAAAGACTATGAAAAATATGCAGCACTGGTAGACGGTCGCGCACCTACTGCTATCAGAGATCTGCTCAGATTAAAAACTGCAGCCACACCTGTGCCCATTGATGAGGTAGAGTCAGCACAGGAAATCATCAGCAGATTTGACTCAGCTGGCATGTCTCTCGGGGCTTTGTCACCCGAGGCACACGAGACCCTGGCAGAGGCAATGAATGCTCTTGGTGCCAGATCAAACTCTGGTGAAGGTGGTGAAGATCCTAATCGCTATGGCACCAATAAAAACTCTAAAATCAAGCAGGTGGCATCTGGTCGATTTGGTGTTACACCACACTACCTGGTTAATGCCGAAGTCATACAAATAAAGATCGCTCAGGGTGCCAAGCCTGGTGAAGGCGGTCAGCTGCCCGGACACAAAGTTAACGAGACCATTGCAACACTGCGCTACTCAATGCCGGGTGTGTCTTTAATTTCGCCACCACCACATCACGATATTTACTCTATTGAAGATCTGGCGCAACTGATCTTCGATTTAAAACAGGTAAATCCACAAGCCCTGGTATCGGTAAAACTGGTTGCAGAAGCCGGTGTCGGTACCATCGCTGCAGGAGTCGCAAAAGCGTACGCCGACCTGATTACTATTTCAGGCTATGACGGTGGCACCGGCGCGTCACCACTGACGAGCGTCAAGTATGCAGGGTCTCCGTGGGAGCTCGGCATGTCAGAGACGCATCAGATACTGCGCGCTAATAATCTGCGCGACAAAGTCCGTGTGCAAACAGACGGTGGTTTAAAAACCGGACTCGATGTTATCAAGGCTGCTTTGCTGGGCGCGGAAAGCTTTGGCTTTGGCACCGGCCCCATGATTGCGATGGGTTGTAAATTTCTACGCATTTGTCATCTGAACAACTGTGCAACCGGAGTTGCAACTCAACACAAAGTACTGCGCATGAAACACTTCCGCGGTGATGTAGAAAAAGTTGTGCACTATATGGAATTTGTCGCGGAAGATGTTCGCCGACATTTAGCAAGCCTTGGCTATCGCAGTATTAAAGATGTCATCGGCAGAACAGACCTGCTGGAGCATATTGAAGGCACTACCGAGCGTCACAGTAAAGTCGATTTTTCTGCACTACTGTCTGATGGTGGTGTGCCAATGGAGGCACCACGCTACTGCACACAGAAACGTAACCGACCCTTTGACAAAGCAGAACTTGCAACACAAATGGTCGCCGAATGCCTGCCCGCCATTGAAGCTAAAAGTGGTGGCGATTTTCATTTCAACATTAAAAACATCAACCGCAGTATCGGTGCCAGATTATCTGGTGAGATAGCCAAACTACATGGCAATGTCGGTATGACAGACAACCCGATCAACGTATACATGAAAGGCACTGCAGGTCAGAGCTTTGGTGTTTGGAACGCCGGTGGCCTGAACCTGATGCTTGAAGGAGATGCCAACGATTACGTCGGTAAAGGCATGGCTGGCGGCAAGATCGTGATAAGGCCTCCCGCAGGTTCACGTTTCATCAGCAATGAGAACACTATTGTGGGCAACACTTGCTTGTATGGCGCTACCGGCGGACAAATGTATGTGTCTGGTTTGGGTGGCGAGCGGTTTGCTGTACGCAACTCGGGTGCTACTACTGTAATTGAAGGTGTAGGTGATCACGCCTGTGAGTACATGACCGGTGGTTGTGTTGCCGTACTTGGTGAAACCGGAGTTAACTTCGGCGCTGGTATGACCGGCGGTTTCGCGTTTGTTTTCGATCGCAACAATCTGTTTGTAGATCGATACAACCACGAACTGATAGACATCCAGCGCATTCACCCTGAATCGATGGAAGCTTATCGCCACGTGCTGGAAGAAATGCTCGAAACCCACACGGCAGAGACCGGCAGCGAATGGGGTCGTGAGTTACTTGATAATTTCTACACGCTAAGCTCACGCTTTTGGCTGGTTACACCAAAAGCCGCTGAACTGTCAGCCTTGCTTTCTACCCTAAAGAAGGCGGCCTAAAGAAAGCAGCCAGATAGAAACTCTCTGGCAGGTACCCATCAGAGGTACCCATGGACTCAGCAATCAGTCGGCACTAGTCGGCTGAGCCCTGGTCAAGCCTGCATTAAGCGCTTCCAGACTCGCCATGGTGTCGCTGCATCTGTAATAATGAGCCATGGCCGGTCGCATTCCACAAGCTTTTATCGATGATTTACTCTCCCGGGTAGATATCGTCGAGATCATAGATCGCTATGTGCCTTTAAAAAAAGCCGGCGCGAACCACAAAGCGTGCTGTCCGTTTCATGGCGAAAAAACACCCTCCTTCTCAGTCAATCAGCAAAAACAGTTTTACCATTGCTTTGGCTGTCAGGCCTCAGGTAATGCCATCAGCTTTTTGATGGAATTTGACCACATGCACTTTGTCGATGCAGTAGAGTACCTCGCTAACCGCGTCGGCCTTGAAGTACCTCGCGATGCGGTCGCTGCCATCACACCATCACAACAGGGTCTGTTCGATGCACTTGATACCTGCAGTCAGTTTTATCAGCAACAGCTACGCAAGACTCTGAAAGCAATTGAATACTTGAAGCAGCGTGGCATAAGCGGTGAAACTGCAGGGCGCTTTGAACTCGGATTTTCACCAGACGCCTGGCACGCCCTGACCGAAAACCTGACAGAAAACACCACCGGCAACATGGCCGAAAACACACAGGTCAGCAACAGCTCACTGTTTCAATCCGGCATGTTGGTACGCAATGAATCAGGTAAATTTCACGATCGATTTCGGAATCGAATTATGTATCCCATCCGGGATCGTCGCGGGCGGGTAATCGGTTTTGGTGGCCGAGTTATGGATAACTCCGAACCAAAATACCTGAATTCACCAGAGACCCCGCTGTTTCAAAAAGGCCGTGAACTTTATGGTCTCTACGAACTTCGACGCGCAACACGCGGTAATCCGGAAAGAATTATTGTCGTCGAGGGTTACATGGATGTTATTGCTCTTGCCCACGCGGGAATCGATACATCGGTCGCAACTCTCGGCACCGCAACATCAAGCGAGCAGGTCGCACTCCTGTTCAGAGAAACCGATGAGATCGTTTTTTGTTTTGACGGTGATGCTGCGGGTAAAAAAGCAGCATGGCGTGCATTGCAATCGGCACTGCCGTCACTTAAAGCAGGTCGCGATGCGAGATTTTTATTCCTGCCAGACGGTGAAGACCCGGACACACTGGTTAAATCCGCAGGTGCCGAGCAATTTATGCAAAGCCTGGCAGATAACGCTCTGGACGCTGCAAGTTTTTTGTTTCAGCAACTTGAATTGCA
The DNA here is from genome assembly GCA_964388065.1 of uncultured Granulosicoccaceae bacterium. Taxonomy (GTDB): domain Bacteria; phylum Pseudomonadota; class Gammaproteobacteria; order Granulosicoccales; family Granulosicoccaceae. Next base: position 20,407 of record CAYLZS010000146.1, on the reverse strand, counting down.
GGCAAGTAAAGGACAAGTACAAACAGGATCCGAACAAAGCAGCACCGGACACAAAGCGCGACTGGCAGAAATAGCAAAACCATTAATATCCACAATCCCAACCGGTGTTTATCGGACACTGGTCGAAGACCAGTTGCACGAAAAAGTTGGCGTTACAGTTTTCAGGCAACCGGACGCCGCTCAGTTACCAACTAAACAGCAGCCATCTGTAAGCCGCCGACAAACAAAAATACAAACCGGCCTGTCGCCAATTCGCAAAGCACTGATCGCCATTCTCGATACCCCTTCAATTGTGCTCGAGATTGACCCTGAAGCCTACGAGTTTTCGATCGATATAGCAGGAGCTACACTTTTACTCGATGTGATTTCCCTTATTGAGAGCAGACCTGACATTACCACCAGCGGCATACTGGAAAGATACCGCGAGACTGATCAATCTGATTCTTTGCATAAGCTTGCACGCGCTGGTATGGAGAGCACAGCTGAATCCGAAGTCGATACACCCTTAAGCGTCCTTCAACATGCAATCGAGCAACTCAACAGGGAATCACTTCGGCTTGAACTTAAGCAGGACACCGGTGACCTGCAAGCGCCATCAGCTATGAGTGACGCGCAAAAAGACGAGTTGCGTAAGCGCCTTGAAAGATTAAAAAAGTAAATCCGTGAGAATCACTCGCCTCTATATTCCAGATACCATTGCTAAAGACAGCCGACCCGTCATCACGCTAAACGTCGATGACTCGCGCTACCTGACAAAAGTTATGCGATATACCGAAGGCGACCAGGTGGAACTATTCAACGGGGATGGCAACAACTACAGTGCATCCATCGTAAGTGCCGGTAAATCTACCAAGGTCCAAATCAATGATGGTGCATTAAATATCACTGAATCACCAGTAGCAGTAACGCTGGTGCAATCACTGGCCAAAGGCTCAAAGCTCGATTTGGTCATTCAGAAAGCAACCGAGCTGGGAGTTCACCGCATCACGCCAGTCAGTTCCGAACGCAGTGTGCTGCAGGTAGATGAAAAGCGAGCCAATAAAAAGGCCGAACACTGGATCAGGATTGCTCGCAGCGCCTGCGCTCAATGCAATAGAAGTGTCGTACCAGTTATTGACCCGGTTATCGAGCTCAACAAGTGGCTTACAGACAACGCAAACCAACAGAGTATTCTCATTCACCCTGCCGCCAGGCACACGTTCAAAGAGCTTGCACCCAGCCATGCCTTGAATATTCTTGTTGGTCCGGAAGGTGGGTTTAGCGACAGCGAACTGCAGTTCGCCAAAGATACCGGTGTTTCACTTGTACAATGCGGGCCACGCGTATTGCGTACCGAAACTGCAGGCCTTGCGGCTCTGGCTATTGTGCAATCACATATTGGTGATATGAGCTGAGCAACCTGATCACAGGACCAGGCCAAAGCACAGGTAATCCGACAATCGCACCTCAAAGCGTCAACAGAAACACGCCAGGCAATTGGCTCAAGATATATATCTGGATATCTGACTTGCCACTGCAGCAATTCAGCCCAACGGTTGGGTAACTTCAGAGAATACAAAAGTTCGCATTCCAGCCACAGTCCGGCCACTGTCCGGCGCTGGCCTGTTATCAGCACACAAGGTGCGTTAAGCCTTTAGCACCTGAGCTATTTGTTTGATCGCAACCCAACCTTTTGTACCGGCAAATCCCCAACTCGACTACCAACCAACAAGCGCCTGCACGCTGGCACTTTCGAGGCTCAATTCACGCTGCAAAGCACATGTCGTTTTCTCGAACCGGTTTGGCTCGTTTGGTGTTTTAAACAGAATACCGCGCACAATCAGTCATCGTAATACCGACTACTCGAACTTTCCGACCACCAGACGGTCGTCGGAGCGGGATTGGGCGCGAAATATGCTCACCTTGAACCCTTGAAATTGAACTACAAGGCAAATGGACTGCAATTATTTTTGCAGACCAGCAAACACGCTGGACAAGGGAACAAATACAGGGTGACGGGATAATGTGCTTGTTAATTAACATTCGCACATTCCAGCACCACATTTTTAACTTATATCAACGTGACAGGCAAAGCCAACACTTTGATTAAGCAAACAAACTTTCCAGAGATGGACATATGTTGACGGAAGAAGAATTACTCGCAGCACCCGAAGACGATTACATGAACGACGAGCAGCTGGCGTTTTTTCAGCAACGCCTGATCGAAATGCGTCAATCGTTAGTAGAGTCCGGAGATAACGAAAAGATGGGTGAACTCGACGTCGAGCGCGCAGCTGACGAATCAGATCGAGCGACCCAGGAAGAGCAGTACTGGATTCAGGTTCACATGAAAGAACGTGAATCAAACCTGATTCGAGACATAGACAAAGCGCTTCACAGGATTCGCACAGCTGACTATGGTTTTTGCGAAGACACAGGTGAAGACATCGGTATTCAGCGCTTACTCATTCGGCCTACATCACTTTACACCGCTGAAGCGCAGGCACGACGCGAACTGCAAACCCGTCAATACGCCGCAGCGTAACAGTAGCCACTAGTAGGACAACAAACACTCTTCAAAAATACCGCGAGCAGTCAGCCCGGTATCACGATAGATTGCGCTGTAGCCGAACATTCTCGCCTCAGCACATGCAGAAGTGAAGTCAGACAGATACTCGGTATACTCAGTCATAAACACAGGCTTGTTGTGTCGAGTAAATACCTGAGCTTCTGCACACCAGCGATAAACATAGCAGCTTTCTGTTATAAGCCAATCGACATCGTCTACTACATCAATGGCGACAGCTTCAGAATTTTTTAATCCGAATGCCAAGCCACGCTTGTGCGACTCTGATGCCAGCCAGAGAATATAGTCGATACTGTGCTGCCTGGTTATCTTAAAGCTGGTACCTGTGTTTACAACGCCATTAACGTCCGGAATTTGTTGTAGAAAAGCATCAACGTTATCTCCTTCCACACCGTCGAAGCCTTTAGCGGCACAACGGTCGAGCCTGGCTTGCATAATACTCGCAAAAAGTGAGTAATTTTTAAGATCAAGCCATCGTTCATCAGCATAGCCCGGATAGGTTTCACCGATTGCCTGATGCGGAAATCGATTCGCGTCGGATCGAAACTGCTCCACCGTGCCGACACTGAAATAACAGATTAGTCTGATCCCACGCGCTTTGAGCCTGTTGATGACTGGTTGCGGTGTATCGATATCAATGTCATAGACATCCACATCATAGGAAGTGTCGATATTGCCTTGAAGCTGCCAATACCAGCGAAGATTCTGATCAGCTTTTGGTTGCCACCACTTTTCTTCTGCATAAGCTTTTGCTGCAACCCATCCTGCAGGGGGCGACGCTTTTGCGAGTACTGGAACAGAGCCTGTATTATGCAAAGCAGAACTGCAGCCAGCAAGGCAAATCACCATGGCGAGTACGGCGAAGGCGTATCGACAAAAGAGAAACATGTGAACGAGCTTATTGCTTTGAGGTATAGCTACTTTGATACTCACTCACAAGCGAGATATAAAGTAGTAGACAGTGACGTATCGCGCCATATTGCAGAGTAGCCAAGAGACTTCGCCAGCTCACAAGCCGGTGTGAAGTCAGGGACCAGTTCATCATACTCTGCCATAAACACAGGTTTGTCAGCATCGATAAAAGCTGTTGCTGCAAGGCACCAGGAATCAAAAAAGCAATCTTCCACCAGCATCCAGTCAACTTCGTCAACGACATCGGGGACCATTTCTTCGGCATTTTTCAATCCAATACCCAGTCCACGACTATGTGCTTCATTGGTTAGCCATCGAACGTAGGCAATACTTTCATCAAGCGTCATATTGAAATTGGTACCAATATTTATAACCTCGCCCTGCTCATCAAAAGTTTCATAGTTATGAGCATCAACGTTGTCAATTTCTATCGCATCAAAACCTTTTGCCTTGCACGTTTCAATACGCGCACGCATTATGGAGGCGACCGCATCTATATTGGCGTAGTCTACCCACTGTTCATCGACCAGATCTTCATATTGCTCACCAATAATTTCCTGCGGAAACAGCGGCGCATCAGGCCGAAAACTCTCAACGGTGCCAGCACTGAAATAGCAAATTAATTTTATACCACGAGCTTTAAGTTCATCGATCTTGGCCTGCGGTACCGCTATATCAATGTTGTAGACCTGCACTGGCAATGTGGTATCGATTTCACCCTGCAGTTGCCATTGCCATGTCAGGTTTTCGGAAGCCCTGGGTTTCCACCAATCGTCAGATTGCACAGCAGGTTCATTCTGTTCGTTTTCCGAAAGCTGGTTATCTGCACCAGGCCCCGCCGGTTGAGTCTCCTGGCCTGTGGCAACAGGTGTAACAGTATTATCTTCAGCAGAATCAGTATTAGTACTTGCGGGGGGCGGTGTTGCAGGCTGTGGATCAGCTGGCGGCACCACTGCAGTGACATCTTCCGGCATTGCAATCGCCGGAAGTTCTTTATTCACAGGTACTGAATCGGTAACAACACTAACAACAGGGACAGGGACATTTGTCTTGAGTTGCTCCGCTCCACCGCATCCGACAATGCCCAATGACATCAGGACTGTTGCAAATACTACGAGTTTTGGTTGATTCATGATTGAAGATCCACTCCGCGGATACTACTGACAACTCAAACGAAAAGATCCATCGAGTGCCAGCGGCAGAAACAAAGTTTGAAAACCCAGATTTCGTGATCTAACGCATAGCTCTTCACGAGCGACGGGATCATTAATATGCAGCTCGGTATATTCAGCATTAAAGACTGGTTTTCCAGCTTCAATGATCGGCAGATAACCTTCACACTCGTTATACTGAAAACACTCTTCGTTGATTAACAGATCAAAGTAGTCAACAACATCTTCAACAAGCTCAACATTGTTTTTCAGTGCGACAGCAAGACCACGCTTGTGTGCTTCATTCGCGAGAATACGTGTATATACCAAAGCATCGTTCTGGGTGATACCGAATCCGGTATCATTTACAAACGCATCAACATTGTCTAATTCAACACCATCACACCCAAGAGTAACTGCAATGTCTAAGCGGTTAACCATTAGTTTTACAATTTCAGGATTGTTAATGTTGAGCCAGTTTTCATCGGGAAAACCAATGTACTCTTTACCAAGTTCAAATTGCGAAAAGAGCTCGGCATCAGGTCGCCAGGGCTCATAAGTTCCCGCTGAAAAATAACAAATAACCTGTCGACCCAGAGCATGCAATGGCTCGATTGATTTTTCCTGTAGCTGCGCAAACATATCCACTACATACACATCAGCCTCAGGTTCCACGTTCAACTCACCGCTCAGCTGCCAGTTCCAGGTGGTATTTACGGTGAAGCGTGGCCAGTTGCCGTCTGTCAGAGGAACAAGCCCATCGTCAAGCTGGATATTTTCCGCTACATCTTTACTTAGAAAGGTGGCAATCGGCTCTAGTTGATCCGGCTCCACAGTAACTTCAGGTGTATTAACTTCAGGGGCATTCAACAGACTGTCGTCAGAAGACGACGAACAAGCTGCCAATGCGAAAGACGCCAGCAAAGCAGCGCATAGTTTTGTATTTCGAAAATCAAACATCATACTAGCCACAGTTATCCGATCAAAATCAGAGATTTATCAGCCAAAACAAAGGCTTCTCCGAAGTAAATTTTGTGTTCTGAGATTAACTACTGGGCTGGGTTAGCGGCGGTGGTGGCAAAAGCTTGAGGCTTTAACGTTATCAACTTCTCAACATTGATTACTCAGCAGAATAGTTTTGCGCTGATCGCGGGCATGATGGAGCAAATATCAGATCTGAGAAGTTCAGCGTATGTCTGGAGGATTGGCGGGTGCCGGAACCGGCACCCGAAGGCAGCATCGCTAATTGGAACTACGGGACTACCTGGAACTACGGGCTTTGGCGGCCTTGGCCTTTTTATGCTTCAACGGTGTTGCTTTGTCGAGACGCGGATGCCCGGTTTTAAAATCTTTATGCAAATCTCTAACTTGCTCCATACCACGAATGGTTTCGAATATAACGTGAATTGCCGCCAACACGTCACTGGTATTTCCACTCTCAGAGATGGTGTGCATGTTCCTGATTGGGAAACCAATTGATGTCGCTGCACAGTCAACACTTGCCAATACACCCGCCATGCCGTCTGTACCTGTATCGTTGCCACAGACATCGAGCTGCATTGGAATTTTGTGTTTAATGGCAGCTTTTTTGATCTGCAGGTTCAAATGTTCGGTCACTATGGCACCCGTCGACAAGGTAAAACCTTTGCCCATCTCCAGTGGTGACATGTTCCGGTCGCCTATATTTGGTGCAGCCACATAGTCGTGGTTTACATCAACTGCAATTATCGCGTCCGGTTTCAGTTCACCAGCCATGACCCGACTACCAAAACGACCGATCTCTTCATGCGATGCAAAAGCAAACTGACACCGCACTTTCTTTAGTGCAGTAACTCCCGCTACAAGTTTGGCAACTTCGGCCGCGACAAAGCAACCCAATCCGTTATCAAGATAAGCACCGTAGAAAGTATCAGGGCTAAAAGAACGCTTTATTGGTCTGTCGAGCAACAAGGTGTCACCTGGCTGAATACCCAGCGCATGAATCTGGCCCGCTTTGTCTTCACCGTGTATCTGTAGTTCAAGATAGAGTTGCTTGGGCCGGATACCTTTGTCACCAGTACGCTGCGACGGTTCTGAAAAGTGAATCGCCCCCATCGCCTCGACAGTCCCGCCTTTTATTTCGCGAAAGTTACCAGGTTTTTGTGGATCGTCGCTATACAGAGTGACTTCGTGACCTATTAACGTACACGGCAGAAACGCATCGCTGTTAATCCAGATTTTTCCATCAGCACCAATCTTACGCACCTGCATGCGAATTTTGTCAGCATGACCGATGATCATCACCGTGAACATTTTGTCCTTACCTGGATGGGTATCCCATACAACACCGGCGTTACCCTGGAATCGATGCATGTCCCAGCTCTTGGGTGCAAACTTTGACATATAAGGGTTGATTACACCGTCAGTCATCGCACTCTCAAGCCCAACCGGGCTCGGCGCTGCAACGATATCCCGCATCACTTTGAACTGGGATTCCGGCATGGACTTTGTCCAGGGCGTCGTTTTACTCATTCATTTTTCCAAATGTAGTTACTGGTAGACAATACCGTGCAGTTTCACCTGTCCGGTTTAAAAAGTATAGACCCGATTTTCACCGAAGCTTCAGTCTGTTGGCGAACGCCGGAGTCAGTGAGAATTGTTCATTGCAAAGCTTGTCGAAGGCGCTCAATCCGCTTTCGATTTACCCCGAGGTCGCTGTACCCGACCCGAGAGGACGAACGCACCTGATGATTATCAGTATCAATACGTACCTGTACATCATCGACAAATTTGAATATCGCGCTGGTGAAAGTTGCTTGTATTATCCTGCCATCGTTGCCGGTCACTGTTCCACCCAATGACTCTATTGCTGATGCCACGTTATTGGCCAGCTCTTCAGCAGTTTGGGTACCGGATTCGATCGGTTCAATGTAATGATCATCTGAAGAATCCTGCAAACTGGAGACGCAGTTCGGCCTGGACCCGCAAATGGCCAATTTACCACCGGATAGCAACGGCGGAGCAATAGCTGCTGAGGCATTTCCCTGATAGAAAAAGTACACACATACCAATAAAACAGGAATTACCAGCGCAATAGTAACTTTCAAAAGAACTGCCTCCAACCGGAGATATCAAACCCGACTTACCGTGGTAACCATACCATCCGGATCCATTTCCAGTGTATTCTTTACTATGTAAAGTCGACGGGAGTTTCTGCAATGTCAACACATGAGAATGAGCACGGGCATCACCATCACCACGCACCACCTTCAGAAATCGAAGAGCGAGTTAAGCAGCTCGAAACCCTGCTGGTCGATAAAAAACTGGTCGACCCAAAAAGTCTCGATCTGCTGATAGACACATACCAGAATCGCGTCGGCCCCAGAAACGGCGCTGCGGTGGTGGCACGTGCATGGACTGACCCGGATTATCGCAAGCGATTACTCGAAGACGCAACATCGGCAATTATGGAAATGGGATATGCGGGTCGACAGGGCGAACATATGGTCTGTGTCGAAAACACACCCTCAGTACACAACATGGTGGTATGTACTTTGTGTTCCTGCTACCCGTGGCCGGTACTTGGCTTGCCACCTGCCTGGTACAAAGCCAGTAGCTACCGCGCACGCGCAGTATCTGAGCCACGATCCGTACTGAAAGAGTTCGGCACCGAGCTGGATCAAAAAGTTGAAGTCCGCGTATGGGACTCCACCGCTGAAATCCGTTATCTGGTATTGCCGATGCAGCCAGCGGGTACAGAATCTTTTAGCGAACAAGAACTGGCCGAGCTGATCACACGTGACTCGATGATCGGAGTCACCGAGGTCACCACTCATTGATACAGCATATTCGCTACTGACGGAGTGATTGAATGAATGGCGCACACGATTTAGGCGGCAGGCACGGCTTTGGCCATGTAGACCGCTCACAAACAGAAGACTTCCTGCACCAATGGGAAGAAACAGTGTTCGGACTTACACTCACCTGCGGCATGTTAGGTCAATGGAACCTTGATCAATCACGCTTTGCACGAGAACGCACAGATCATGTGCACTATCTCTCCAGCACATACTACGAGCACTGGCTGCACGGTCTCGAACTGTTACTTATTCAAAATGGCCTGATCACAGAGCAGGAACTTGCAAATGGCTCTTCCGTGCAGGAGACAAACCTGCAGGCTGCAAGCCCTGACAAAGTTACTGAAATTTTGAATACTGGCGCACCGACCGTGTTACCGGAGCAAGACACCAACCGCTTCAAATTAAATCAAACGGTAGTTGTTAAGGTGGAGAATTCAAAGTCACACACCCGCGTACCGTCATACGTTAAAGGTGTACGCGGAAAAATCACACAACTACATGGAACCCATATTTATGCCGACGAGCATGCAAGATCGGGTAACAAAGTTCCTGAGCATCTTTATTCGGTTCGCTTTGAGGGAACGGATATCTGGGGTACTGCAGCAGAACCCAACAGCTGTGTATACATTGATCTCTTTGAACCCTACCTGTTGTCACTTGACGAACACCAGCAACAGTAAGAATCTCCGGAAGCAGACACCATGGCAGCACACACCATCCAGCACTTTGAAAAACAACCCACTGACAATGGTGAACCTGTCTTTGATTCACCGTGGCAGGCAAAGACTTTTGCCATGGCTGTAAAACTGAACGAGTCTGGTGTGTTTACCTGGTCCGAGTGGGCAGAAGCATTGTCAACCACCATTGCCGAATTCGAAATTCACAGTGAGATTAAAACCAGCGATGATTACTATAAGCTATGGCAAAGCACACTGGAAAGTCTGGTGGCCTCGAAGACCTGACGATCAAAAAAAACGGTTCGCCGGAAAACGAAGCCTGTGATTCCATATCGGCAAATTGTATCTGTCTAAAGCGTGAGTTCGCCTTTGGTGCAAAGTTAAGATCCGTTTTCTTATCTGAGGTTTAAAGTCTACGTATTCTCAAAAAGATATCGCCAACAAAACTTCAGGCAGTGAGTAGAGCCCTGAAGCTTAACTATTAATACCAGTCGACGCTAATTATTCATGGCCTGAACTTTCAAGGAATGATGCCAATGAGAAATGAGCGAGGATTCACTCTGGTAGAAATACTGGTCGTGGTTGCAATATCGGGTATTTTGGTAGCTATGTTCACCAAGAACCGGATTGAAGCTCAACATCGAGCCGAGCACCGCATGCAAACCCTGTTGTCATGGCGCGTAGCAAGCGATGTAAAAGTAGATATCATGAATTACTACATGCGCTACCGACAGATGCCAGAGGAAAACGAGACTCTAAGAGTCAGATCCAACGTCATAGAGAAAGCCGGTTACAGACATACCTATGAGGTTCACATGGGTGCAATTCACATGACCAGTGAAAGCATCGAAGCAGGTAATTCCACGTCAAAAAAACGCCTTACAGTCAGGCCTGTTGTCAATACGAACCACGGACCGACCAATGTGAGATGGGTTTGTGGAAATGCAACACCCGAGGCTGGCACTGTGTTCGGCGAGAATCGCACTAATATCGACCGCGAGTATCTTCCGAAGGATTGTCGCGGTCCATCAGCTTAAAATAGCAAAAAATCTGCTTATGTTCGGTCTGCCTCAACAATCCAGATCAAGAAGTATCAACGAGTGATCTGAGGCTTTTCGTTCCCGCACAGTGTGGTCATAACGTACATCAAGAATAAGTTCATTCAATGCGCTCGATGCCAATGCGTGGTCATAGCGAAAGCCATTAGATTTTCTGCTACTGACCCAGGTATATTCCCTTGCATCAGGATTCCGCTCACGCCAGGTGTCGCACCATCCGTCTGACAGTAATTTTTGAAACAATTGCGTGGCGTAAAATGTTTTTGTTTCTGAATCAACCAATGGGATACCACAATTAAAATCACCGATAAGCAGCGACTTGCCGTCAAGCCATGGCTGCGGCAGACCAAGCAATGCATTAAATAGCGGTATCTGTTCTTTTTTTTGAGGAAAGTGCACTGCGATCAGGTTCAAATCAACCGTTGGTGAAACTTCAATGCTTGCAGATATCGCTTTGGCAGGGACCGAGTTATCAGGGAAAGTCTCTGCTACCATCGGTAGTCTTGATGCAATAATCAAACTGTTCTCACGCGCACTGGAGGTTTCGGGTGAGAAGACAGTATCGAGACCCAGTGATTTCAAACCATCAAGTAACACCGGTTTGCTCTTACCGTGCCTAAACTCCTGCAGTGAAATAATATCGGGATCATGTGCATCTATTGCAGAAAGAATCTGATCACAACGAGAACCTCCCCCGTGTAGTATATTCCAGCTTAGTATACGCAGCGGCTTCAAAGACTAGTTATTCCGGCGCAGACCAGCCTGATACAAAATACTTCTTTTCCCATTCACCCCAATATTGATCCATCTGATCAACTGAGCTGCTTACCCGTATTTCATGCTTTAACGGATCTTTGCGATTGGGACTGTAATCGGTCAGATGCAACACAAAAGCGGGGTAGTCACTGGACTTCTCTTCTTTATTGGTTTTCCATAACATCAACTTGCGAACCATTGTAGCGCCCCGGAGTTCCTTGGTAGCTACAGAGCGTTTCAACAGCTCACTTTCCGGTAGTTTGAGTTCCTCACTGACAACATTGGCCGATGGAATTTCAACTATGTCTGTCAACTGCGAAAACCGCACGTCCTCTTTGTTGGCTTTCTTATCATCGCGGATTCTCAAAAACTGTGGAGATATAATACTGCACAACGGTAATCTTCTGACACCTTCCCAGAGTCTCTCATCTTCATTCCAATCCAGCACCATTTTATCAATGGTATTGCCGCGAGAGGTTCTGGCTATAATATCGAGACAGGATATTTCGAATACTATTCCAGGTTCGATCATGCGATACGCCACACGGTCAGAATTTACCTCTGCGTACTCACTTTCAACAACATGTTCTTCAAGAAGCTTTAGCATCTGTATTCTTTCGTCATCTGAGAATCCCCCACCGACTCTGCCAATGACATGATAAGTATCATCGGAGCGCACGGATGCCAGCATCACATCGTGCAGCATGCCGGATCGATCATCCAGGCCTTCAGTAAAGCCAACCGCAACTAAATCAATGGTGTGACGTGGTTTTACTTTAAATACACCGGCGGTATCACTTCGAGCAACCACACCTTCAGCACCTTCACCGTCTACCCATTTCTTAAGCTGCTTTAATACCGATTTGCTACCATCACCAATGACCGTCTCTACAGGGTGTATGAGATCGTTATCACCGAATATTTCAGTTATTCGATCAAACCGCTCTGCATATATTCCACTACGCTGTTCATCGTTCCATTCATATATATTAAAAATGCCAAAACACAGACTGGCTACATCTTCTTCCGATTCAGGAGCACGTGCAACGCGCACGACATCGTGCACACGGGGGCGCTTACCATCTTCACGACGAACATATAGCTCGCCACCAAAAATCGCAAAATTCACATCGGTTTCATCCAGGGTGGCTTTGGCCTCTTCATGAAATGGCGCTCCCATTCTGATGGTACCACCAGGGTTTATGGTAAATACCTCTCCCTCGCTGTAGACCAAACAGGTAAACTCACCATCTATCTTGCGACTGATGTGATAGTCACCGGACGGTATGCGTTTTTTTGCTAGCTCACGATCAAGCGCCATGGTCATCTGACCCAGTTGGCGACGGCGCATCCGCACTCGCTGCAAAATTGATATATCAGCCAACGCATCGGATTTGCCGGTAAAATAGCCGGCAACACGTTCTTTACAAGCTTCTTTATTGATTAGCGCCATACTGAAATCCTCACTTATTTCTTCTGTTTAACAGCTTTGCCAGATGGTTTCACTGCTGTGGTCATCCGGTTAACTGCCAAAGCTACTTCGGCATGTAGGTTATCGGTCTCCTCCACAGCCTTCAACAAACGCCTTCGAGAACCAAGAGGGATATCGAGTTCCTTTAGATCGTCATCGGTGAGTTCCTGCAAAACATCTACATCGATCTCGTGTTCAATGAAGAGCTTCAGGTATTTACCCATCCGTATACTCTTAAGCCAGACACCCAGGTCATCACTCGTAATAGTGGTTGAGACTTCGACATTATCGTTCTTTTGCGAAGCTGGCTTGTCAGTAGCTTTTTTCTCAGCAACACTTTTCTCGGGGGTTTGTTTCGCAGATGTTTTTTTCCGAGTCGTGGTTTTCTTTTTTGCTTTTGTCGCCTGTGGCTTTGCTTCTGAGTCAGCGATAACTTCTGCTTCAGACTTTTTCTTGTCAGGCGTTTTTTTAGATTCTACCGGCTTATCGTCTGCCTTCTCTGCGGCCTTTTTTGTCTTTTTAGTCGCAACATCGGTCGACGCTTCTTTATCACTAGTCTTAGCTTTCTTTTTGGAATCAGTCGGTACTTTTAATTCAAGATTGGACAAATGAAGTAGCAAAAGATATTTATCGCCATCGACCCTGCCTTCGAGAAATCCTCGATACGGCACACTGCCACGCCTGAATACCAACGGGTCGCGCCCTTTGCTGCCACCTCCGACCATCATCAGTGAGTTAGATTCAGCAAGCTCCTTTGCCATACCGTACAAGAAATCATAGGTGAGACCATTGATATGAACGATCTGTAGTTTGGAAGCGAAAACAAATCGCCGCACTGCTTCGTCTTTGTCAAATTTGCGATCAGTCCAGGTTAACGGAATCTCTGAATCAACATTCGCTTCAGGCCGGTTACGTGGCCTCTTTTCTCTGACACTGCCATCGGGACCACGGACAATCTCCTGTTGTTCAATTCTGTAAACAATACCATCAGACGAATCAACATATACCTTTGACACACCCCACAAAAAATGACCACAGATTTCCATATCGACTTCCGGATCACCCTCCACCAATGCTGTTCCCAGCGCTTCAACATCTCCTTCATAGTTCTTTAAAAGTGTTTCAAAATCTTGCTCGACAGTCGCTTTCAATATTTTCCGCGTATAGGATGGTTGGTTTTCATCATCTACATAACGAACTTCTTCATCGACGCCAGTGGTTTCTGCTTTCACAACAGCATCACGATTTCTGCTATCCGTAAGATTTACATTAGGCATTGCATATTTCCCTGATCTTTAACGAAGTTGAAAAAATACGAAACTCAAAGCATTTCAAAATCAAACTCTTCGACGTCTTCATCGTCTTCTTTTCCTACAAAGCACACTGCTGCCTGATCCAGACCCACATATTCAATCGCTGAGGGTTTTCCTACCATCATCCAGATCAAACCGTCAGGAGTTCCAAGTAAAAACGCTGGGTCGGCCGAAATCCCTTCACGATATAAAAACTCAAAGCGAAAAATAGTTCCCGCCTCAAGTTGTTTAGTAAGCTCCGGTGCAAAATCATCATTAGTGCCCATCAAATAAACAAGTCTTGAGCTGTAATTGAGAAACTCTTCGGGTGTGGCAGTTTTTTCAAGTTCTATGGTGATATCAAAACTTGACGGCAACATTGTCAATTCACTGCCGGACAAATCCACGGGTTTTAGATCAGTGCGCTCAACCCACTCACCATCACTGCTGATATAACCCATTGCAGTACCACCGTACGGGATCAGCGTTTTACCATCATTGGCGAGAGTAGCCAGGCCACAGCGGTTGCCGTCGATGTCGCGGGTTTCCACATCTACAGAACCGTATAGCTTTCTGCGATCGATTTTATTCAGCTCACACTCGAACTCAGAATCACCGAACTTGAATTTCAATGCTCGCGGCATTTCATACTCCTTAATAACTTATTCACAAAACTGCTGAATCTTCACTACCAGGTTTTTCTAGTTACACAGACGTTCTGTTTGTTCCAATGCCTCTTTAAAAGCAGCGATGCCATCGTCCATCGGTTTGCATGACACTCCGCGATCATCTATGTAGGCACTGGCAGGTGGTTTGCCATGTCCGGTGTGTACTCGTTCAAAGGCAAAGCCATGTTCATTTAACCAGTCCTCAATACGAGTCACCGCTTTACGATACTCGGCACTTGCGACCTTGCCTTTTTCCTGCGACAACCTTGAAGTTAAAATCACCACATCTGCAATTTCCGCTAACTCTCTGGTGAAATCTACCGCTCCGTCCACAGGATCACCAATATCTGAAAGATTGGTTGCACCGATGTTTTGCGCCAATACCCCGTCCAGATCAACGCAGACTGTTGCTTTACCCTTGCGCTTAAAACTCCGCTTTCTGTCAGCAGCCCGCCTCGGTTTCCCGGCTCCCTGCTGTGCGGATTTGAGTTTCTCACCACGCTTGCCAGCAACACCACGAATTGTCATTCGACTGTGATCCTCCGGGGCAGACACAGCAGGTGGTGCAGGTCCGCCAACACACTGGACCATCGCATCAATCGCTGCATGCCCGGACAACCACGGATCATCCAGCCACTCATCGCCACTCCAGACGCGCGCATAATGGTCTCTGGTGTGATGCAGACCGGGCAATCGGAACCATGCACCAAGGACATCTTCACCAGGTTTTTTATCTTTTGGCCTCTTGGGAAAAGTCTCTGGCTCTTCGCTGAGATTGGTTGCCTCCCAGGTAGACACAAGCGACCAGGCAAACGCAAATACATGCTCGGTCGGTGCTGGCTCATCAAACAACACCCACAGGTGATAACCACCATTGTTGTTTGAATCAAATAATAACGGGTCATAGCCCATGATTTGCAATTCACGCCACCACTTCAATGCACCGACCAGGTTTCGACGTGAATGCTCCTCAGCATCAGCCTTGTTGTCATCGTGCATATCGATATCGATACCCAGCCATCTACTGGTATTTTCTTTACTCTTGGCGTGCAGTCCGATAATTTGCGGTCGCCTGCGATGCTGGCTCGCAAAGTGACGAGTAAGTTTGTCAAGCGTAACCATATCCGGACCACGTTTGCTGGCAATCGGCAGAGTCATCGCCTTGTAGGTACGCCCGAGTTTTTTCTGTTCACCCTCGGTAAGTGCTGCGTATTGTCCCCAGACATCCTTCCGGTTAGTAAGCTTTTCCATCGCCCACTCTGCCAGCTCGCGCGAGCGCGATTTCCATTCTTCAGCAACTATTTCGTGATGACTGGCCATTGAGTTGTGGAGCTCTTGTGAACTCTCTTAGTATAATGCGCTATATATTGTAGAAACGTGAAGTCGGTTGGGCGACACAGTCCCTACTGTTCATACTTCATACAGCACCTTACTCCAGTGCGGTATTTTTGTACAAAGGAAATACAAAGACGTAATTCGCCAGTTCCAGCCGACTCAGATCTGATTCAAACCGAAAACCTTAAAGGCATCATGCAAACACTACGCAATACATTGTTGATTGCTGCGACAGAACTGTCGCGCACTCTTGTCACTCGCCGCGGTTTAATATCTCTTGGGGCTTTCGCTCTGTTGTGGTCACTGATCCTTGTAACGATAATACGCAAAGCACCAGCACTCGTTAACAGCAGCACTTCTATTGGCTCGATGATAGGTTCAGACACTATTGTGTCACTGGCCCGTTGGCGAGTTGAAGAGTTTGGCGTTCACTGGTTTATAGCGCTGTACGTCTTTCCAATATGTTGTGTCATTTTTGCCAGTGACCAAACCGCGTCAGATAAATCCCGTGGCACACTCAAACTACTGACATTGCACACCAGCAGAACCAGTTTATTCTGTGGCCGTTTTATCGGCTTAATGATTGTACAAAGCATTGTGATCGCGCTAACGCTTCTCAGCACACTCATCATTGCAGCAGTACGTGAACCCGCACTTATCACTGATTCACTGGCCAATGCCGGATTCATCTGGGTTAATCTTATGATTGTCATCGCGCCTTACACCGCATTGATGGCAGTTATTTCACTACTTGCAAAATCAGGTACTCAGGCAATTAGTTATGCAGTGTACCTATGGGTATTTCTGCTCTTTGCCGTATATATGTTATCCAAATATTTTCCTGAGGCGACACTACTGAAGGCAATTTTCCCCGGCTCACAGATCGGTGATTTGGTTGCCCTATATAATTGGAGTTCTCTTTCAACAATATTTATACCTGCCATCCAAACTTTAGTATTTTTAGCGTGCGGGCTCTTGGTAATGCACAGGATTGATCTGTAATGGAATTGATTCGATGCGAAAATTTAACAAAAAAATATGGCAGCCTGCTCGCGCTTAACGATGTCAACCTGACAATAAAAGCCGGCAGGCCAGTAGCCCTGGTTGGACCCAACGGTGCCGGTAAAACTACACTAATGAGTGTGATCAGCGGTTTTATAAGCGCATCAAAGGGCAGTGTTACTGTCTGTGGTGAAGCTCCCGGACACAACAGCATAAAACGCAAACTCTCTGTATTGCCGCAAGACGCGCTATTTGATCCAAACTTTTCAGTCGGCTCACAGCTCACACTATATGCAAAATTGCGCGGTGTTAAAAACCCGAAAATAGAAGTGCAGCGGGTGCTCGAGCAGGTGCAAATGCAAGACAGAATTAAAAGCAAGCCAACAGATCTCAGCCATGGCATGCGCAAGCGACTGCTGATAGCGCAGGCATTACTCGGCCAACCTGAGATAATACTACTCGATGAACCAACAGCTGGCATTGACCCACCCAACGCGAAACTCATACGTGACCTGATAGCCGCAGAATCTGACAATACAACTTTTGTCGTCAGCTCACATAACCTGGATGAACTGGAAAAAGTTTGTGACTCAGTTGTTCAATTAGTGAGTGGTAGCGTGGTATCGCACAGCAATATCTCGGATGCGATAAGCGAACAGGGGTTTTTAACATTGCAGGCAGATGAAGATGCCGGGCAATTCATCGAATCGACCGCAGGATTAATTCGCGTCAGCCAAAACCAGCACAAAGAATTTATAGTGGAGTTCGATGCGGTTAATTATCCACAGTTTCATATCGCTATGCTGCAGCATCTGGCGGACAACAATATTCGCTATAAGCGACTAATTAATGGCAGAACGCTGGAAGAAAAAATGTACAGCACCGATTAAGCTG
The DNA here is from genome assembly GCA_964388065.1 of uncultured Granulosicoccaceae bacterium. Taxonomy (GTDB): domain Bacteria; phylum Pseudomonadota; class Gammaproteobacteria; order Granulosicoccales; family Granulosicoccaceae. The sequence goes on along the minus strand of CAYLZS010000146.1, from coordinate 2,786 downwards.
GCCGACTTTAAAAGTCAGTAGCCACACCACCCTGCTCTTTTCGCTTTGCAACAAACTCCGCAAGCTCACTCTTAATGCCTGCATCAATCGGTGGCTCTTCATAAATTGCCAGTCTTTCTTTCCAGATTCTATTGGCTTTTTGCATTACATCTGGCCGACCGGCTTCATCCCACGACTCATAGTTGCGCCAGTCACTTAGTATTGGGCTGTAAAAAGCGTCTTTAAAACGCTCTTGTGTATGAGCGGTTCCAAAAAAATGTCCACCCGGACCAACATCTTTAATAGCACGCAAACCAAGCTCATCTTCGGAGAAGTCCAGCGGTGTTAAAAACTCTGCCACCATTTGTAGCAGGTCAATGTCGAGTATTAGTTTTTCGAACGAGCAACACAAGCCTCCCTCCAGCCAGCCTGCACCATGTTTTAACAGATGTCCGCCACTATTAATCGCACCCCAAAGCGAAAATACTGATTCATAGGCAGACTGGGCATCGACTGTGTTTGCTGCACAAACATTAGACGTGCGATAAGGAATATTGTATCTGCGTGCCAATTGCCCGCCTATGTGCTGCGCTTTCATATACTCAGGTGTACCAAATGCCGGCGCACCGGATTGCATATCGACGTTTGAGGTAAACCCACCATACATCGTCGGTGTACCCGGCCTTACCATTTGAGAAAAAGCAATACCTGCAAGCGCTTCAGCGTTTTGCAATACCAGCGCTCCAGGAATTGTTACCGGTGCCATTGCACCAGATAAAGTAAAAGGCGTTATTACAACCATCTGATTCACAGAGGCCATATCGATGATGCCCTGCATCATGGGTATATCAAGCTGTAGCGGTGAATTGGTATTGATGATGGTAAATACCGAAGGCTCTTTTTCCAGTTGCTCATGACTGATACCACGTGCAATGCGTGTCATCTCTATAGCATCGGTAACTCGCTGATGACCGAGCGAGTAGATACAAAAAGCCTTATCGGTCAATGTGATGAAATCCGATACACAATCAAGATGACGAACTGATGCATGAATATCGGTCGGCTCAACCGGATACCCGCCGCTGAAATGCAGAATGTTATGCATCTGGCCGAGCCGCAAAAAATTACGATAATCCTCCTGGTTACCGGTACGTCTGCCATGATCCATGCACGAACTGTTCGGAGCACTAGCCATTAGACCAAACAGCAGTTGATCACCGCCAACCTCAAGATTGTGGGCAGGATTGCGTGCATGCAGAGTGAACTGTGACGGCACAGTCGACAAGCACTGCTCGATCAACTGTTCACTGAAGCGAACAGTCTGCGTGCTTCGCTCAACATCTGCACCGGCCTCTTTCATGATGGCTCTGGCACCATCGTGCAGCACTTTAATGCCAGTTTCATCTAATACCTTAAGCGATGCACGGTGAATTTTTTCTACCGCATCTGCTGATGCAAGATCAACGGGCGCAGTGGAACGCACGGGCTGTACAAACGGTTTTTGAACTATGCCTGTTGCTGCAGGTTCACGCGTTCGCCGCCGGCGTTTTTTACGCACTCCTTTTTTACTGGTGTTCTCTTTTTCTGTGCTCATGGAATAAGTGCCCACAATAAACGGGATACGCTCTGGTGAGTGGCGGAAGCTAGCTTAAGTAACGCTACAATAATTAAGGGGTACTTGTTAGAATCTATGCCCCTGAATCAGTCCCACTCTAGAGCAAATCCAGTTGAATTACATAAGCACACGCGGCGGCGAATCTCTCAATCTTGCACAGATCCTGACCCGTGGCACAGCAAGCGATGGCGGGCTTTTCGTCCCCGAGCAATGGCCGGTTGTCAGCCAACAGGAACTGAATGAACTGTTAAGTGGCGAGTATGCCACGATCGCCGGCAGGGTGCTCAGACATTTTGGTGCAGAAACACTGCCCGGCAATGTCACAGAGGCAGTTGCCAGTGCAATGAAAGGTTTCACCCAGCCGGTCGGTCCACCCGTGAACCAAATAAAGGAAGGACTTTGGGCGCTGGAGCTGATGCACGGTCCAACTCTGGCATTTAAAGATTTCGCACTCGCACCACTGGCTGAAATTATCGCAACGACATTGCAACATCAGAACCGGCGGGCAACTGTTCTGTGCGCCACTTCAGGTGATACCGGTGCGGCAACGGTTTCCGCTTTTGCCAATCGTGAAAACCTGAGCGCAGTAGTTCTGTACCCGGAAGGTGGTGTCTCCGAATTTCAACGCAAGCAAATGACTACCACCGGCGCGCGCAATGTTTTAACTCTGTGTGTCAACGGTGATTTTGATGCCTGCCAGCATATGATCAAAGCGCTGTACCAGACAGACGCCGCACAAACCTATGGATATACAGCAGTCAATTCGATCAATATGATCAGAATCCTGCTACAAACTGCATACTACTTTCGCACCAGCGGACTAATACAGGCAAAGACTGGAAAACCGAGTAACTTTATTGTGCCAACCGGCAATTTTGGAAATGTCTATGCCGCGTATATTGCCAAGCAAATGGGCGCACCAATCAAGCAATTGATCGTCACCTCGAATGACAACGATGTACTGCCAAGATTATTCGAAAACAGCGCCATGCAGGGACAACGTACGGTCAAAACGATTTCTCCAAGTATGGACATTCAGGTTTCGAGTAACTTTGAACGCTTGCTGTGGCATATCAAGGGCAATAGTGGTGCAGATGTCAGCAGCGCACAAAAATCACTGGAGAGCACTAACCGTTACGAACTGTCCGATACCGAGATGCAAACGCTGACCTCAGACTTCTCCGCCATGAGA
>CAYLZS010000145.1:0-8341 GCA_964388065.1 uncultured Granulosicoccaceae bacterium | reverse complement strand
GACCCTGCAATCTCTTGCAGTGTATTGCCACGCACGTAGCACCGTGCTTCGTCGCCATTAATCAAGAAAAATCACCTGGTTTACTGCTTCGGGCCAGAGTTCATTCTCTTCGCCTTTATTTTCGACGATCTCGCGCCGACGGAAAGTACTTTCGCTCTAACTCCACCGCCCGCCCCGGATTTCTTTTGTTCGCAAGCATGCCCTGCGCTGCGTTAAATACATTTATTTTTAACGATTTCAGAAACAAACCGGAATATCGGGTTTATTAACTATAGAGGCTTGCAACGGCAGCTCTCAATAAATAGAACAAAGACAAAAAGTGAAGTAACTGGTCGCTGGGCGACCTGGCGTACGGTAGCTGGAATCTCGACTCGGTCGCACTGTTGAATACAACTGCTCCGAACTAACTCCTGCGTCACACTCGCCACGCATGCAACATAGCCTCATCTTATGTCTTAAACAGTTAGACAGGTTCAACTGTTTCACCTGATTTTGAATGAAACGGTTTTCACATTTTTATAGAGTAATAATAATGATTAGATGGTTAGGTTTAGTTTTCGTATTTGGCTTAGTTGGTTGTGGCGGAAGTGGTGGAGGTGATGATTCCGCCGATGACACAACTAATGATGTTGTAACAACACCTGTTGAACCAATCAGCGTTCCCATAGAGACAGTTGAAACCCCGACAGATAGCACACCAGTAACACCGGCACCAACCCCTTTGTTTGGACCGGCGCAGGTGATTTTGGCTGAGTGTGGCAGTTTGGAAGTAGCTGGTGCTGATGCCAACAACACCACGCCAACTGAATTTTTCGCTGGTCAACTCGTTCAAGGTCAGCTGCTTGAAGACAGTCCTGTTCTGGATAGCGACTTGTGGCGCATTACATTAGAGCCTGGCAACTACCATTTAATTGCCGACATCGCTCTGGCCGATGGCAGCACCGGCACAACGGGGTTGCAAATAGACTCGGTAACAGCAGATGGTGATGAGCGGATTCTTAGCGCGTCCAGCGGCGGGGAGTTTGATGTAAGAGGCTATGAGTACCTGGCAATAGATGTAACGACAACGTTCACTTTACGAGTTACACCTGTATTCGATGAGATACAAACCTATCAGATGGCGATCATACCGAATGGTACTGCTGTACCGTCACCTCGTTTCACTCTCTGTCCGGCTATTACACCAACCAGCCTGGACACAACTCAAACAATAACGGAATTCTCTGCAATTGAAAGTATTGATGACTTTCGTTGGTTTAGCGTAGATGTTCCTGCAGGACTATATTCTATTGATGCTACCGGCACGGTACCTGCGGTTGGGGGTGTTCTGGCTTACAGCTTTGATTTGTTTGAGAGATTTGGTGAGGTGGATGCAAACACATTTATCGGAGGAACCTCAAGTGCAACCACTGTCGATGGTCCGGTTTTAAGTGAGACATTTGATTTCACCGCAAGCGACAACGCTGTTGTATGGATAAGAGCCGGGCATCGAAGCGAAACGATAAATCTGGAACTAACGATTAGTGAATTTTAACTGATAGAAAAAAATCTACCAGAAATCCACTGGCAGAAATCCTCCGGACAGGCAAAGTAACAACTACTTTGCCTGTCCTGCCTTATTTCGGTGAACCCGGTTTCAAGCAGCATGAACGGCCATCCGAATTAAAAATCAGACTTATTCTTCCCCTTTCAGTGCATCGGAAATACAGCAAATATTTCCTAATATCGGAGCATTTGATACCGCTGATTTGGGTTTTTGTCAGCCAGCAAGCCAGGAAGCCGAGCAGTTAAAGCGTGTAAAACACACATACTCTAAAGTGGGCGTAATTTAAACTCCAAATCAACTATGGCATTTGCGTCTTTAGCTCTGATCCAGATAGCACTGTCGTACTTTGTTGTAATTTTGTACGCGTTCGTTGCAACAGGGCCCTTTTGCGATACATTGTTGACGTGATGACCTATTTTTTCAAATTGACTGTGCTCACCGAATCGCTCGAACAAATCAAACGCATAAGAAAGAGTGCCTGAATTATCGGATGTTGTGCCAGTCACCTCGAGCATGTAAAGACCTGCCGGAATTTTTACACTAAACCAACGGTAATCATCGATTGTACGAATTTTTGAAAACCCGGGTATTGTTGCTAGTTCGTTTAAACTAATTGTTGAAATAGCAGGGCAAAGTGTGAAGCGAGGGGATGGAACAGCCCTGCCATTTGAAATTAATGCCAGCTGATAAGTTAGTATTTCCGGGCCACCTGGCTCGACTTTTAAAGCTAATTTCTGAGCAACATCTATTTCAAGATACCTATAAACTCGCATATCGTATCCATTACTAATGCCGGTCAACAATTTATTTTGCCCATCAGAAGTCACTGAACTTATTGTTATACCGTGCGTATTCCTCTTACCATTAGCAATCGATACATCAGCAACCAGATGATAGTTACCTGGTTCTAATGTGACCTCCCATAAATCGGCGCTTAACTCGGTGCTGTTCTGACGCAGTTGACCCTGTACGAGTTGATTCGCGAACATTTCAGTGGGAGTAGAGTTATTTGCATCTGCATCATTGACCCCCACGCTTCCACACTCACCTGGTATGATCTCAGGCGGGCGGAATAAAAGTTTTTTCGTTTGCTTAACCTCTTGCGAACCAGAGTCTGCAATTGCATTAACCGGTTTTGTTGTGTCGACGCCCGAACCGCAATCAATTATGCAGTGTTCACCTATTAACTTTGATTCCTGAATAGGAAATTGTTCACCCTCGGTGTCGTCATACACCTGTTCGGTTACTGATTTGAAAAACAACTCAATTGGCGCCATGGCGTGAGTGTTTAGACTGCCTAAAAGTGCTGCCGCAAACGGGCTGTTCCCTGATGGATCACCATCCAGCGCGATTTTTCCATACTCGGTTGAGAATCCGATAAATGAACCGCGAGGCTGGCTTGCCGAATCAATATCGGTCAGTCCGGTAAGATTTATAGTTCGAGAAAAGTTCTCTACCGGTGCATCACGACAAGCATCAATGAAAAACACGTTTACCCCGGTAGGATTTTTCCGCTCTACCCGCTCTACAATCCCCTGCAACAAAACAGATCTATTTCTTATATCGCTTTCAGATCGCAGGCGGACACCCTCAGGCAATATAGGGATCAGGTAATTCGATCCGTCACTCACAGCGCCATGCCCTGCGTAATAGATCAGTGTTGTAGCACCATCCTCTATAGAATCAAGAAATGCATCGATTTCGCTATTAAACGATTCGAGATCTAAATCTACCCGAGCTCCACCTCCATGGACCTGATATCCGATTGAAGCGAGTTTATTCGCCACAGCCGTCGAATCGCTCAGCGGCGTCACAAGCCCGTAGCTGGAACCGTAATCGCTGTTACCAATCACCAGAGCGTGTCGAGTTGCATGCGCAGAAAAGGACGAAACCAATAGGACAAAGCCAACCATCAGAAACAGTGGATTTCTTAGCTCTAAAATCATTATCAGGTCCCTTTGTTTTCCTTCATGGTAGCACGCCTCATCTCAAAACCTTGAATTAGCGGGATAAAATTAAGGGTTAGGGGCATTCTAAAAATGGGAAACATGAAGCATCACCCGTTGTAATGTCAGCTACCTGCGCACACTCCGGGCGTCGTTAGTTGTAGTTATAGATTTATGACCAATCCTCGAAAACAACAATTCTCGCGGGATGCTACTCTTTTTTATCACTGCTACATCCAGATGCGTCTCGCATTCCTCTGCGGAGTTTTGTGACATAAACCACAAACCTGTATGAGCGCACAGGTAAATACACTCAATCGACCTACATACCAATCCAGTCAAGTGAAGAACGATCTACTTTTTTACATACTGAGCGAAGGTGCTTGCAATTGGTCTGTGAACAAATACCTTCTCCGATCTCCTCACCGATTACAGATAGAAGATCTTCGAAATCCTTAGCATCACCTTCTAATGTCCATTTACCAGCCTTAGGAGCACAACACATAATCATACTATTAACGTTTTCTGGCGGGCCATGAATTTCCATCAAAGCAGCATACTGAGCGTTAGAGTCGTTTATTTTCATCGTCCACATTTTATTTTACTAAATTTACTTTTTATTCAGATGAGTTTATCAACAATTACTTGCCATTCTTCTTCAAATGTTTTGCCTTGGCGGATTTCACCAATACTGCGATACCAGTAATTTGAATTCCACTCATCGCCTTCTATCCAATGCACTAGTCCATGAACCCAATCGTAAGGCTTATTGCCTTCGTCAGACTGGCAAATATCATGTGCACGATCCAATTCAGAACCTGCTTTAAATTCACCTTTAGCAATCCACCACAATGCCTGATAGATTGGGCTGGCATCAGTTAAAGGTTCATCGCTTAAAAGATTTGCCTTAATTATTGTCATGATAATTTTTGTTTGTTTTGTCTTAGGTACTTAAAGACATCACCCATCGTAAATTATATACACGTTCACTTGCGGCCAGTACCAACCATAGCTTTGGAAAACGCACTGTCTGTCCTCGTATTATTTTCATATCGTATTATTTTTTATCGAAAACCCAGCTTTTTTACCAGCTTATCGCGTTTCATAAGCCACCAGCCAACTTCGATGGGCGCCATCTCATGATTTTGATTAACGCCAAGTACTTGTGCTGCCTGTAGTGACCAGTTTGGATTCACCAGCAGCTCACGTCCCAGCGTAACCATGTCAATAGAACCTTCAGAAATCAGTTGTTCGCAATACTCTGCATCCCAGATAAATCCGACACTCATAGTGGCAATCTCCGCTACCGACTTTATATCTGTTGCGAATGGCGTTTGAAAGCCCTGCCTTATTTCCATTCTTCGGGGTCTTTCCTTGCCACCGATACCTCCGGTAGAGACGTCGATCATGTCAACCCCTGCGGCTTTAAGCGCACTACATATTCTTAACGTGTCTTCGATTTCCAGCCCACCATCAAGCCAGTCAGTTGCTGAGAGCCGAAACGCAAGTGGTAGTTCGTCCGGCCAGTTAGTGCGTATAGATCGAGCTACTTCGACGCCGAACCGAATTCTGTTTTCAAGACATCCACCCCATTGATCGGTTCTTTTATTGGCAATAGGCGAGAGAAACTGATGAACCAGAAACCCGTGTGCAGCGTACACTTCAATGATTCTGAATCCGGCTTGCAGCGCTCGTGATGCTGCCGCACCAAAATCGTCAATACATTGTTCGATGTCAGCTTGAGACATTTCCACAGGCAAGTGCCACCCATCTGCGTAAGGTATAGCCGACGGAGCTACTGCGGGCCAGGGTGCTTCGCCACGCAGTTTGATATCTTCTTCATCTAACGGAGTTTCGTTGTGCCAGGGTCTGCGTTCCGACGCCTTGCGCCCGGCATGCCCCAACTGAACACCTGGCACAGTGCCCTCTGCTGACAGAAACTCGGTAATCGCTTTCAACCCGTCAATTTGTTCATCCTGCCAGAGTCCCAAATCACCATGGGTACGTCGACCGTCTCGAGTTACCGCAGTCGCCTCGGCATAAACCAATCCTGCACCACCCATTGCGAAGCGGCCGAGGTGTACCATGTGCCAGGGGTTAGCATAACCATCAACAGCACGGTACTGACTCATTGGAGACACCGCAATACGGTTTTTGAAAGTAACATCACGCAGGGTGAACGGAGAAAATAAACGGGACATTACAAGGTTCCGGTGGGACTATAAGTTATTAGTCTAAATTAGTATGCGATTGTTCAAAATCAAAGTCTGCGTGCACATTAGCACATAGATAGTGATTCGCAGTCAGATAAACGGTTGGGTGGACAGGCACTCCAAAAAGACAAACATGAAACACCGCCCGTTGTAATGTGTAGTTTTTAGGACACTTGAGTTGTCGTTAGTTGTAGTTGTAAACGTTGTGACCAAACCCCGAAAACAGCAGATCTCGCTGGATGCCACTCCTTTCTATCACTACTACTCCAGATGTGTGCGTCGGCATTCCTCTGCGGTGTTGATTCCTATTCCGGTAAATCCTATGAACACCGACGACAACAGATTGAAGACGATCTGTTAAGGCTTGCTTCGATTTTCTTTATCGATGTGGCGGCCTTTGCTGTAATTTCCAACCACTATCACCTGATCTTGTACTTAAACAGCGTTACGGAATATTGTTGCTTGACATAAGTGGGGCGTCCATATATGTCTTTGTTATTTTCTTTTGAGGACCCAAACCTACTAAAGTACTCATCTCGAATACGGAGGATGTTTTCGGTAGAGCTAGTATTTACCACCAGCAATTCTTACTTGGACGAAGAATATCGCATTTCAATCAAAAAGCTCTTCCATGTGTGACGACGCCTAGCTTGGTTAACAGTTAAATTCTAAACATCAACCATGTCAAAATATATTACGTTGGCAACGGCAAACAATTTAAACATGCCAGAGAGTTTGCTGTTTGGCTGGAGGGCTAACTCCCCTGCAAAGTAGTAGTGGAAATACATATAAAAGTGGTGGCATCACTAAGCGTGGTAATCGATATCTAAGAAAACAGTTGGTTCACGGTGCCAGGGCATAACTCTATCGATGTCGTGGTAAAACTGACAAGCTCAGTCTCTGGGCTAACGCACTTATCGCAAGACGTGGATACAACAAAGCGGTAGTGGCCATGGCGGCGAGGCTCGCCAGAGTTGGCTGGACGGTGTTAAAGCAGAACGAAATGTATCGAGCTCAGTAAGCTGAGCGAAAACTAACAACTCTCTCCTCTATCAGGGTAGAAATTCAAGTGATGAGTTAAGCGGATAATCCGTCCTGGCGAGTAGCCTGCCAAGGACATAGTTGAATATTGAATATAAACTGAGTGCCTGTTTTAGGCCGGAGGACGTGCGTTTCTACGTTGCGACCAAATGACAATGCATATCCTCTCATGCACTAGCAAAATACAGCATAATTGCTAGTGATCTAGCCGACGACAGATTTCGAGCCACAAAAGCAGCCCGATGCCCACAAGAAGCGCTTCGATGTTACGCAATAGCCACACCCCGGTATGGCCGACCAACCCGCTTGCCTCTAAGGCTGCAGGGCCGTCTACACCCTCCGGATATATCAGGCCGAGAACGACGGCGCTGGCACCGAGCGCAACAGCTATCGCTAGCCGCTGAATAGACGGCATCGCCGCCCCTGGATAGGCTGGAGGATCAACCCAGGTGGTCAAGGCAACAAACACTATGATCAGCCCAGCGGCCTCAGCGTTCTTGGTCATGAATAAACCAAAAGGGCTTGACGGTGCCAGAATCTGTGAGGCAGCAACTAACACGACAAGTGCAAGGATAAAGAGGGCTGGGCGCTGTTTGGGCAGCGGTAAAAACAACCACACGGCGATGATTACGGCGGCTAAGAACGATTCCGAATGTGTACCTACCGACGCCGGTAAACCCGGATTCCCAATAATGAATAAGAGACCAGCTGCAAATACAATCAATGCCAGGCCAAGGCGAGGACGGCTGTTGCATTGCAGCAGCGCGATAGCCAGGGCAAAAAATGACACAGCCTCTGAATTGTTAGAAGACTGCTGTGCCACAAAATCTGGAAAAACATCCATCACTGGCGATACGATTATCACGGCAAGCAAAACCAGCGCACTGATTGCGAGCCAAGGCAAAGCATCGGGCAAAAATCGCTCAGAGCGATGTTGTTGGTGAAAAATTGCGCTGATTTTCATTGTTGTTATTTTCCTTGCCGTTACATGTTTTGAACACGTACAGCGAGCGTCACTGTAGAAGCTGTTTCGCGCAGGACCGTCAAAGTCCCTTTGTAACGCAACTGAAGACTCGGGCGATATCTTAGACTCGCATCAAAATTACCAAGCAGCCCTACTTCACAAAATGCACAAATGGTATGGCTATGAGGAATGGTATAGAGACAAGGTTCAAAAGTTTGTTATATTCATAAAATTGTTTCGCGATACCAGCCCGGATAATTCATGAGGCGACGCGAGTTTTTATGCAAATTACTATGCTTGTCGCATTTCATCGCATTTAAATGTCATGACTCAAAAAACAGTCAGTCTATTCGACTCCAGGAGCCCCGTTGTTTATCAAACAGGGCGCGTCACATCTCACACGATCCCCTTCGGCACGTGCTCGCCACGTTTCTCAGGCGATCGAGTGACCTGTTTAGCGCTATTGACTCTGGAAGCCCCGTGTTGTTAATAATCAGGCTCATGAATTATCCGGACTAGTGGTATTGCACAATAGATAGGGTAATTTAACGGGGATAACCGCTCGTTTCGGACTATTCGATATATCTTTCACCATAAGCATTTTGGCTTTGCTTACCGGGCTGAATAAATC
>CAYLZS010000144.1:0-17754 GCA_964388065.1 uncultured Granulosicoccaceae bacterium | reverse complement strand
GCAAACAACAGAAACTTGCTGAACATCACCATTTTCGCACCACCCCAGATACTGGGTTGTGCAGCTGCCGGTTCGGTCTTTGTTTGCTCTTTGCTATTCACACCCACAGCGGTTTGTGCATCTGCAGTTTCTCTTTTATTTGCGATACGCATTAGCACTATCGAAACCAGCAGCGGAATGATTGCCACCAACAGCAATGCTTCAGTCGGTATCAAACCGTCAGCTACCAGTTTTGCACCGAGCCACGAACCGAATGCAGCCCCGGAGGTAGCACCAATCGCAATAAACGGTAGCATGCGTTTGCCGCGCTCATCGGTGTAGATGTCAGCGCAGAAAGTCCAGAACTGGGCGACCACAAAAACGCTGAACATACCGACCCACAGGTAGAAGACAATACCCATAAGTGGCAGCCCTTTGAAAAAGAAGTTGGGCTGCAAAAACCAGAAAATAATAATATTGGAAATACAAAACAGCGTCGCACGGGTAAACAAGGTAACCCGGTCCCACTTTGAAGCAAGCTTTGCATACCATCCCACAACAAATAGCAGCAGGATACTTTGCGCGAAACTGGAGTAGGCCTTAACCTCCATTTTCGACAAGCCTTCGATATCCGCTACGGCAATCCAACCTTCGCGCAGAGGCTTGATAAAATAGTAAGCCAGCAAAATAAGAAACACATTGGCAAACAATATTATTGCGGTCGTGCCTTCACCGGGCTTCACATCGGTGAAGAGGCTCAGAAAACGCTCGCGGCTGGATAATTGAGACATAAGGTATATGGAACCTTGAGTGCCGGATGCTACGTACACCCGACTGGATTGTAATTACAGGGACTATTACATATAACAGACAATAGTGTACTCGCAGTGTTCTGCGTTTGACACAATAATAAGGGTAGACTCGTGCTAAAAACTTTCACTAGTAGGAAAGGTTATAAAAACCAAAGGAATGTAAGGCAGGCAACATTTATACCGTGTTTAATTTTCACTGCCGCAAGCCTCTTCTTAAGTACCGGGTCAGGCCTGGCAGCAGAAACACAGACGGTCGTCGCTGACCCCAGCTTGAAGTCCGGACGAATCTACGAAGCGCTGTTCGGCACCGACTACCGCAGACTCTGGGAAACACCGATTGCCGTAGAAGTACTCGACTTCAGCACCGAGGCAGGCGGACTCAAGCCGTTATTTCGTGTTGGCGGCGCCCAGACCTTCGGGCTTGCTCTTAAAGGCGCAGATGGTAAGAGCTATACCTTTCGCAGCCTGGTAAAGGAGCAGGGGCAGAACTTTCACGAGTCACTACAGGGCTTTGCCATCGCCCGCTTTGCCCAGGATCTGCAGGCCTCCATCCACCCTGCATCCAACGTAATGGTCCCGGCGCTGGCAAAAGCTGCCGGCGTGCTACACAACGAACCTCGACTGATTATATTGCCGGATGATCCGGCGCTTGGCGAATTCCGTGAACTCTTTGCCGGCAGGCTCGGCACGCTGGAAGAATTTCCAACCAAAGCTTCAGACGAATATGCAGGATTTGAAGGTGCGACCGATATCATCAAGTCGTTCGATCTCGTCACTCAGTGGCTCGCCAGCCCTGACGTAAGAGTCGACGCGCAGGCTCTGCTGCGACTTCGTCTGTTTGACTTTTATCTGAATGACTGGGATCGCCATGCCAACAACCACCGCTGGGCTAAGCTGCCGGGTAAATCCGGTTGGCAGCCACTGCCGGAAGATCGCGATCAGGCATTTGTAGATTTTGAAGGTTTCGTGCTGGACAGAGCCCGTCCGTATGAACCAAGACTTTTAAGATTTGAAGAAGACTACCCGTCAAACTTTGCACTGACAGCACAGGGCTGGCCGATCCACCGCTGGTTTCTTGCCGAACTCGATCGCGATGACTGGATCGCGATGGCAAACGACCTTCACAACCGGATCACCGACGACGTAATTGATAAAGCCGTCAGCCTCATGCCTGATGAATACAAGCCGCTGAATGCCGATGAACTCACTCGCATTCTGCGCGCACGACGCGACAAACTACCCGCTTTTGCTGAAGAAATGTACCGCTACCATGCAGCGGAAATTGATGTTCAGGCCACTGATAAAAGTGACCGCATAGACCTTAAGGACAAGGGAACAGGAATGCTTGAAGTAAGTGTTTCTTTGAATTCCGCAAGTGAACCCTATTTTAAGCGGCTGGTAAACGCAAAAGATACAAAATCATTGAGGATCTATATGCGCGACGGGCAGAACACATTGACTTGTGACGGCCCGGTTGGCAGCTCTATCAAAATTGATATTATCGGCTCCGCCACTAACGACACATTGCAAGGCTGCGAGAACGCAAAACTGCGTTTTAATGAAACCGAAGAAATAGAAAAACGCAAAATCGATTTGCGACCCGGACCTGACCCGTTTACCAAAATAGGATTACCAAGCAAAAACGTGCCCCCTGAATCTGACCGGCCGCGCGACTGGCGCAGCAGGATTCTACCAAGCTACATCGTCCGCGCAGGCTCCGACGATGGCTTAACCCTGGGCGGGGGCCTTCAGCTGCGCAATTTTGCGTTTGGTAAAAACCCGTTTGCCGTGCGCCACACAATTACCGGCGCACTGTCTCTGACACGCGGCGAAGCAGAAGCCAACTACGGCGGTGTATACAACCTGTGGGATCCGCGCAAACAGCTGACACTCGACGCTCAGATAACCAGTATTCCGCGAGCTGATTTCTTTGGTTTCGGCAACGACACCGATGATGATGAAGACAGTGATTTTTTTGAAACCGATCAGACGCGCGGATCTATAAAACCGGGTTTTAACTTTGTCTTAACGCCCGATATCAACCTGTTTACCGGCGCAGAAATCATCTTTAATTCCACTGAGGACGATGACAACACCCTGCTTAATGAACTGGCACCGCTTGGTGTCGGTGACTTCAACTGGGCCAACCTGCTTGCAGGCGTCGACTACGATACCCGCAACAGTGTTGAGTTCAACAGCCCGGGGATTCACGTCCGCCTGCAGGGAACCTTCTCTCCCGAACTGCTCGACCTTGAAGGCTCCTACAGTTCCATTGAAGGTGAAGCGGCAGGATTCTTCGAAGTGGGTTCGCGCTCACTGCTAGCGTTGCGACTTGGCGGCCGGAGCGTGACAGGTGACTTTCCATTCCAGGAGGCTGCCTATCTCGGCGGTTCAGAAAACGTACGCGGACTCGAGCAGAATCGTTTTGCCGGTGATGCTTCGGTCTACGGCAGCGTCGAATACAGATACTCAATCGGAGAAGCTTCAGCTTATGTAGCGCGAGCTGAGTACGGTGTATTCGGCTTCGTCGACGTCGGCCGGGTGTTTGTAGATGAGGACGATGGCATTGATGATTCCGACGAACTCCATCCCGCAGTAGGTATTGGTGGTTCCATTGCCGGTCTGGACCGGTCTATTCTGATTTCAGTGGCAATTGCTACGAGTGATGAAGGGACCACCGGTATTGCAAGTGCCGGCTTCAGCTTTTAAAAAACACCAACCTGACCGCACCCCCTCCGCCGACACCCTCCTTTGGGAGGGTCGGTGCCCGAACTTACTGAAAATGGCGAACATACTGACAAAGGCGCCGGGGAGGATAAAGTCACGGACGTTAAGCCGCTCGTGGCAGTTCAAATTCAAACTACGCCCAAACTACGCCGTGAATTAAAATCCCGTCCCAACACAATCTGAAGCGTAGTGTGCTTTAGAAAAGGGGCAAGTTTCTTTGGGGGTATAACACCATGACTTTGTGAAAGAATTCAGTACGGCTCTCTTAAAGCAAACAACGCTTTGGATTCTCCCGGGGGAGAACGGCTTTACAGTTGTGCTTTACGACAGTCCCGGGAGAGGGAGAGTGTCAGCCCGGAAACTCCTCCAAACTCTTGCGTAAACGTGGTCACGCGACTAAGCGTCGAGGTTAAGCCCCTCATCGTCAAAACGATTGTTCAAACCGCACCAGGAAACCATCGCGACCCGCTTCAAAAGCAACAGGCGGAACATCAGACTCGCCGTCACTTGTGATTGACTGATAAAACACTTTTGCAATCAGATTAGAGATACCCGCAGACACCAGTACGTCGACCGGGAAATGCTCCTGCGCTTCGACACGCGCCCACGCCACCAGTGACGCAGCACTTGTAGTTCCTATTTTGATTGATTTTCGCAGCAGCGGGTTTTCAATAGTTTCATTTAAACCCTGTTCTATATATACCGCAGAAGAAAATGCCGTACCTGAATGGCCCGACGGGAAACTTTCGTCATTCCGGTCATTGGGGCGGTCACGCCCAACAGCTATCTTGCCGGCTTCAACGACAGCCCCCACAGCACTTCCGCTTGCAACGTTTGCGATAATGCGACGGCTACGGAAACCGTCATCCCCTTCAGGTACCGGCGCTAACAAAGTAGCGGCTGCAGCACCGATTACCAGTAGATTTCTTAGATCATCACTTGCGTCGTCCGCACTTTGCTGACTGCCGAAAAGCGGTGTTTCCTCAGAGGCCCAGTCCGAAATTTCACGATCCAGATTAGTCGCTGCAATAACCGCTGCGGCACTTAAAGGCACCCAGGTTTCAGGCTCACGGATGACTACCTTCGTGACATCAATGACCCGTTCCATAGTGGGCACCGAACGCTTTATCTGAGCGCAGCCGGTTGCCATGGTCAGAATCACCGCAGCTGCGGTTGAAGTCGTTAACAACCGCAGACTGTACCTGGAACGGTTCATAGATTATCGCCAGTGAGAATTATTGTTACCGGTGCTGAACTTGAACATAATTTTCAGCGACGCTAATCCTACCAAATTTGGCTTACTGATAAAAAAGAAAAGGGATTACGATCACAACGTCTATTGCAAGGCGCAATCAACCTGCGCCTGAATTATGATTTCCAATAAAAAAGGGCGACGCATCGTTGCGTCGCCCTTTGCCCTGCACACTCCAAAGTGTGGCGTCAACCCGTGAAAGGCTATTTCCTGAACGACTCGTCGACAGTACCTCTGAAGCAGGCCATCATATAAGGAAAGGCCTCCGTCACATAGTAACCGTAGACACCGCGAACCATCATGCCGTTACACTCGTCAAGGTCACCGCTACCGGCGACAAACTCATAGTCATCACGGAAAGACCCGTCATACTCACCACCGGGTAAGCCGCGCCCGGTCGGGCGGTCACCGGTTCTGAGCTGATAGCTTGACTCTGCCGCCCGCACGTTACCGCGATTGTTGATATAACTTCCAAATATTGGAAAGCCGTCGGCTGCAAAACCGATTACCGGCGATGCCACATCCCCGCTGTGATCAAACAACGCATTTGGATCACCGTGGTAGTGATACGAACCGTCAGGCTGGCTGTGAGCGTTATGGCTATCCACCCGGAAACCACTTAACGGAGACAATGGATCAAAGCGCCAGGGTTGATCATTATCGTTGCAACCGACACGACCGTTTCCAACACCGAAGCAACCTGCCGCCAGCAAATCAACTGTGACTCCGTTGAGCATAATTGCATCATCATAGCTCAGACTCAGAGGCGTGTTTTCAGCGGCAAACTGCGGATTAAGCGGCACACGGTATTCGTCGTCCTGCTCTGACACATTATTGGGAAACGACGTAGCGCCATCATTAAATGTGTGATTCGGAATTGCATTAGCCGTAAATACACATTGTGCACGCTCAACCGCAACCTCAAAGTTTGCATCAAAAGTGATATCACGGTTGGCATCCATCGCAGTTGCCACATAGGCATTGGCATAGTCTTCACAGTTGGCACTGTTGTTATCGAGAATGCTGAAAGTGATGTCTATCGCAGATTCAGTGACCGCTGGTGTTTCAGTGTCTCCTTCATTGCGTACTTCCAGACCGAAAGCTCTGAGTTCAGCAGTAACCGCAGCATTTGAGCCGAGCATATTAACGGTTTCATCAGGATCGTTCTGTAAATCATACAGAGCCTCAGAACCATCGTCATAGGCAATGTATTTAAATCTATCGGACCGCACCGTCCAGCCCTGCCCGAGCGCGTTATTGCCAAAGTAGTCGGTATACAGAAACTCACGTTCTACTGCATTTTCCTCACTGAAGCTGGACATAAAATTGTAGCCGTCGCGCATCCCGTTGTTATCGGTACCGGTAAGTGCGGCAATAGTCGGGAAAAAATCAACAACGCTGATTAATCCTTCCTCACGTTCATTGGTGCGGGTAACACCTGCGCCTGAAATCACCAGCGGCACCCGGACACCGCCTTCAAACAGACTGCCTTTGTTATGGCCGTCTAAAAACGCGTTCGTATCCAGCACCTCACGTGGAGTACCGTTGTCACCTATCACCATAATAACGGTGTTCTCGCGGGTGGCAGGATCCATCGAGTCAAGCAACCGGCCAAGCTCGGTATCAAGCGTCTCGACAGCTGACAGATAATACTCACGGCCGTTGGCATTGATATCCGCCTGAGTCCCTGACAAACCCCGTGTGTTGAACTCATCCGGCGGTACATGAAACGGTGCGTGAGGGGCTGCAAATGCGAGCCACGCAAACCAGGGGTTTTCCTGGTCATCAATCCAGTCAATCGTTTGATTAACAAGCTCAGTTGTGTGATAGGTAGTGCTCTGCTCCTCTACACCATTGATGTTTATCGTCCAGTTGGAATAGTTGGTGATGTTCGGGCTGAAATGGCCGGCATAATAGCCAACACCGAGATCGGCCGGATGATTCAGATTGCCGTTGCCTCCATCGACATGCCACTTACCAAACACTGCTGTTTCATAATTACCGGACGCGGCATTTTCACCGAGGAAGGTATGAATAGTTCCGAAGTCGGCAGATAACTCACCCGGTACACTGAGCACTCCTGTCGTTGCACCGTGGAATCCGGATAACATGGCAGCACGTGTCGGTGTGCAACTGGGTGCCGCCCATACATTGTCATAGACAATGCCGTTGCGGGCCAGTGAATTGATCACCGGAGTGTCGGGCAGATCATTGCTTAAAGCATACTGCGCACTCGAATCAATACCCTGATCATCAGTGATGACGAGCAGAATATTCGGTTGTGTATTGTCCTGCGGCGGCTCTGTGCCCGGGCCCGGAACAGGATCTACAACAGGACCTGTTACCGGATCTCCGGCCGGATCTGTGGCCGGTGGCTGATCAGTTTCCCGAATAGCAAACCAGTTGATATCCAGAAGGTAGCCTCTGTTTTCACTGGTGTAGAACAATTGCAGAGTGTGATCGCCTTCGGGCAGCTCAAGAGTCGATTGTAAAGTGATAAAGTCTGTCCAGCTGCCGGTATTACCCACATCAACAGTACCTACAGAGACACCGTTTAATCGAAAATCTATAGTGCCGCCACTGGTATTACTGGAAACCCGTGCATTAACCAGCCAGCTGCCGGTTGATGGCACGGTAATATCGTATTCGGTATAGGAGCCGTCGCGGATATAACCGACATAGCTTCCACCACCTGCATCACTGGTGGTATTCGTACGTATACCATTCATTGAAGCAAAATCCTCGGCTTGAATTCTTCCCGGGACTTCGACTGCATCTGCGCGTGACGATAACGCTGCCAGCACGAACAATGTCGTCAGGCAGGGTTTGAATTTTTCAAATTTCATATACTGATTAGCTCTCAACTTAATAAACGACGCAGGTAGAACGGTGTGCGAATCTACCAGACAACGGACGAAACGGTAATGCCGGAGCGCGATGCCACCGTGACTGGTGTCACATTCCATGGATGCCTCAAGAGCACAGGAAAAAAAGAGCTTGAGCAACACTTAGGAAGCAATTAAAAACGGCCTGAGTAAATCCTAATTCAACCGGTTGCGGTGCTGCAATCGCTTGCGCGATCATTCACATTCTTTCCTTAATTCATTCACCGCCACCGGAGCATTGATCAGGGGCATCGGCACACAAAGGAGTTAGCGCGGGTGCAGGAAGCTTATGAAACCGACACACAACGAGGCAATCCCTGCTCTCGTTGGAGACGGATCAGAGATCGGGTTTCAGCACAGAGAACTTTTTAAGCACTACTCAACGCTCAGTACTTGCAGAATCGACTGCAGGCCTGACATCGCATACCACAGCAGAGTCACGCAGTTAGTGAGAGCAGTTTATCTTGAGACAGGGAGGGTTTGCGGGCAGCAAAAAATATTTTCACGGACGGCTTTAAGACTTTTAAATCTCAGGCTTCCGGACTACAGGTTGCGCTGGAAGGGATAAAGCGCTGAAGAAGCCGGTATAATCAATGAGTGCGCTTTGCGCCGGACAGGTATACCGGAGAATCCGGCGATTCAAGCTGCCATGGTACTGATCCGGCGACGCGGATCAATACCATGGCGAACAACGGGATTGTTACGATGCTTTGCGTTCAACAATAGACATTACACTGGTTTCCGTCTTGCGTTCTATGTCTTCCACTCTGCGGCTTTCAGTATCAAGCACAGCTTCCATATCATCAATGCGGGTCATAATTCCCTGACGGGCATTTCTGAGCTCTGCCGCAATCAATGCTTCAAGCTTCTTGATGTGAGCACGCAGCTCAGCCTCAATTGATGACTTTTTAGTGATCTTCTCCTGCCAGCCTTTTTCAATTTCTTTTGACTCGTGCAGGATGTTTTCATTGGCAGCAGCAAGGCCTGCAATTTCATCTTCCAGAGATGCCAATTGATTGCGCAGCGCATCAGACTGTTGATCGTATTTATCGCGCTCACGGGTGCGTGACTCAAGCTGCTCTTCACGATTATCCAGTTTGCTGTTTACACCATCAAGTGATCGTCTGACATTTTCCAGTTCACGTTCAAGTGTCTGTAGTTGCAGCTTGCCGTTTTCCACTTCGGCACGCGACTGTGCTTCTGCTTTTTCAACTGCCTGCTTTTCAGCTGCAAGCTGTTTTAACTCATCGTCAACAGCGGTCTTAGCGAATTTGGATTCTGTTATTTCGTCCTGCTGCTCCGCCAGTGAATCCTTCATCTTCTCAAGTTGCTGTGAATTTAGCTTGTCTTTAAGATTTGCTTCAGACAGCTCTCTTTTCGCTTCCTCCAGCTGATCATTAACTGCAGCGAGCTTGTCCTCAACAGCTGATACTTTAGCTTTAGCTATTTCCTGTTCAACACGGGCTTTTTCCTCAAGACTCTTTTCCTGTGATTCGCCTCGGCGCTTCTCATCAGCGAGCTTTTCGTTTAACAAATCAATTTTAGTGGCTGCTTTTTCCTTCTCTCTCTCCACTTTGTCAGCCGCTTGCTTCGACTGCTCTCGCAGCTGACGCTTAAGCTCTGCCAGTTCCGACTTTCCGTCTGCGAGTGAGTTCTGCAGTGACTCTATTTTTTTCTTTGCCGCCTCTGCGGCTTTTTGCTGTTCCTGTGCCAGCTTGTCTTTCATTGACAGAACTTTTGCTTCGGCTTTGTCTTTCTCAGCTCGAACTTTTTCCGCCGTATCCTGATTCTGCAGGTCACCCTGGCGCCTGGCTTCAGCCAGTTGTACCTGTGCATCCGCCAGTGCTTTTTGCAGAGAAGCAGCTTCATCTCCGTTCTTCTGCTGCGCTGCAAGAGACTCCTGAGAACGACGCTTTTCGTCGGCAAGTTTGTCTTTCAATGCATCAATTTTAGCTGATGCCTTTTCTTTTTCGCTTTCTGCTTTATCGGAGGCCCGCTTCTGCTGCTCTGCCAGCTGCCGCTTCGCAGCTTCCAGTTTAGACTGTTCACCGGCGAGCGACTTTTCAAGCGATGCGATTTTTTTCTTTTGAGATTTGTTTTCCTGATCCGATATGCCTGACTTCTTTGCACGCGACGTCAGCGCTCTTCCGGATTCTTCTGCCTTGTTGCGCGTTTCGGCCAGTTCCTTTTCAAGGCTTGCAATGCGATTATCCTGCTCACGAATCGCCTTTTCAGCGTTATCAAGGCTTCTGTTTTTCTCCAGAATCTGCTGATCTCTGGTATCCAGTCGCTGTACTGCTGTTTGCAGTTCAGCAAGTACGCGGTCATGACCGTTCTTTTGCGCCTTGATCTCGTTTTTAAAGTCTTTTCTTTCCGCTTTAAGGTTCTGAAGCTCATTTTGAAAACGGTCATTCTCACGCTGAATCTGACGGTTTTCCTTGTTGCTCTGATTTAACGCCTGCTCTGTATTCAACAGTGCCTTTTCAGTTTTCCCGGTTTCCTTTTCGAGATTACTTACTGTTTTTTGCAGGTCGTCATTAACAGCCTGCAGCTCCTTGTGCGATTCCTTTGCATCACGGGCCTGAACCTTTTGCTCTTCGTTGATTGTTTTTTCAAGAGCAGCAATTTCGTTTTCGTCTTTCTTTAACTTTTTGCGGTTCTGATCTATTTCCTGTTTCAGAGCAGTGACGGTCTTGTCTGAGTCATCTATTACGCTTTTAAGCTCTGCTTCCTTTTGACTTAACTCCTCAATAGTATTTTGAGCAACCGTGTTCTGCTCTTCGAGACGCGCGGCCTGCTCACCGGTCTCCATCAGGTGTTTGGTCTTTTTATCGAGCTCGCTTCTGGTCTCTACAAATTCGCGCTGTAAATCTTCAACCTGATGCTGTGATATCTTGCATTCAGTTTTTGCTTTGGCAGCTTCAACCTTATATTTTTCAAGCTCGCCTGCCAGTTGCACTTCTCTGTTATTGGCAGCATCTGTTGCGGCCTGCAACTCATTGTAGAGCCGATTGAGATCTTCCTGCAGCTTCGCACGACTGAGCGCATCTTCACGAATTTGCTTCTCCGCTTTTTCAGCAAGCGTTTTTTGTCTGGCCAATTCAGTTTCAAGCGCTGCTATTTTTCCTGAGTTATCAGCATCTCTGCCAGCGCTTTCACTGCAGGCAGCAGTGTACTGGCCCTGTAGACGATCAATAGTATCGTTCTGGTTTTTAGCCTGCTCATCAAGCCGTTGCAACTCACGCGCACGATCGTTTAACTGTGCACCAAGCGCTTCAAGCTTTGCTTCTCCACGCGCAGCGTTTTCACGCACTGCAGCCAGGTTTTCTTTCTCACCGCTGAGTGCCGCGTTCAGATCATTAACACGCGCCTGGTATTCGCGCTCAGTTTTATCGAGCTCTTTTTGCAGAGCAGCGATTTGAGCTTCCAGTTCTTTTTTCAGAGCACCGGCTTCACGCAGATCCTGATTCAACCGGTCCAGTTCAGCCTGTTTATTTTTATTGTCATCCTGCCAGTTACTGTTGTCCTGCGCCAGGTCCGCGAGTTGCGCCTTAAGTTCATTGCTTTCACGATCTGCATCTGCCAGCTGTGATTCCTTGCCGCGCATGTCGGCAAGCATCTTCTGCCGTTCGTTATCGAGCTCGTCTTGCAACTGCGCCAGACAATGTTGGTTTTCATCTGCCTGATCTTTAATTTCCTTTTCAAGACCTGCAGTTGCAGACAGCATTTGCTCTTCTATCTGATCGCGATGTTCCTCTATCGCACGTTGATTTTCCAATGCATCATGCAGAGCCTCTGATCTGTCGCTCAGGTTGTCGCGCAGAGCAGTGATCATGCTCTCTCTGTCCAGCGTATCTGCCTCAGCGCGTGACAGAGCCTCTTTTAACGAAGGTATCGTTCGATTATTCTTGTCAAGCGTGTTTTTTAAACCGCTCTCAACACGCCTGGCAGAAAAAGCACGAATCAGCCAGCCAATGAGGAAGCCGAGAATTGATGCGGCCACCAACAGAGTTAATACTTGTATTATCAGGTAAGTCATTTTTTATTTACTGTGCTAGTCGTCTGAAAAAGTTGAAAGTTGCGTATCCAGTTGATCCTGAGCGTAATCACCCTCAGAAGTCAGCAGGTATACTTCAGTTCTTCGGTTTTGTGCCCGCCCGTCGACAGTGTCATTACTGGCGATCGGTCGAAATTCTCCGTATCCGAAAGCACTGATCAGGCTCTCATCAATACCACTGTCCAATAGATAATTTTTAACTGTGCCTGAGCGTCGCTCACTCAGCCCCTGGTTGTAACCGTCAGAACCAGTTACATCGGCATGACCTTCTACAAGAATGTTATGGATGTGGTTAAGGCAGGGGCCCTGCACGGTATAGGCAATTGCATCCAGCACGGAACGGTGATTTTCAAGTATCCGGTAGTGATCAACTGCATAATTTAAAACGTTGTCAGCCAACACCAGATTTAACTGCTGCAGACACTCAACCGGAACTGCGGACTCAACAACTGAGATATTGACAATCACTTCCAGCGGTTCAAGGTCTGCAAGCCTGGTATTTATCAACTGCCTTACTGTTTTTTCGCGATCAAAGGAAGCAACGTTACCTTCGATAATAAACTGGTCATCAGTGATTTGAAGCGTTCCCGGATTCAGTTGCGTCACCGCGGCAATGCCAGTCTCAAGTTTCCGTCGGCTTTTGATCAGATCGTCAGACCCTCTCTGCAGATCGCTGCGATCAAGCACGGACTCCGGTGGCAACGCGCGATGTATATTTGACGCAGTTTCAAAAGCTTCATCGTCTACCAGACCGTTTATGGTCAGGTCCGGATAGCGATGGTGTGCAAATAAATTAAATCCAACCGCTTCATTTTCCTGAACAGGTTCCGCCGGTTTAGCTTCTGCGACGGTAATCTGGTTTTCTGCTACCCGCACTCCCCAAACGTCTGCAGCACCTTCACCTGCGGCACGTCGAATAGACTCTGTGGCAGCAATACCGGAAACCCTGACGTCGCGCCCGTCTACCTCACGGGATATATTGGAAACACCGGCGCGGTGTTCATCGATGGCAGGTTGCGTGCGACTGGCAATATCCTCTTCAATCCTTTCAGAGTACACAGTGGCACCAAGCCAGTAAACCAAACCTAAAAGACAACCAAGTATTGTGACGGCTATAAGTCGCATTGGAATTTGCTGTTTCGGGAATCGGATGGAGGAGTAAAGATTAATGCTAGGAATTTCCGTACCAGTTTTTAAGAATCAGAAAAAAAAACTAGCATTACTCACGAAAGCCTCATCATCCCTTGTGTCTATAAGGCTCATATATAAACGACAGCACCTCAATGTATGATGTGCAAAGAAGCGGGAGCACATCGATAGGAATTGATCACTGCAAAACAAAGATATCGGAGAATAACGGATTTCATTTTTGACACCGGTCAGCTGATGGGAGCTGCCGGCAGACCTTATTGGCGGGCTTACTGCTTTAGTCAGACACCAGTCTATTATCGGAGCCCAGTGATATGGCAACTGAAAGAAAAATATCCACAGACAGGAAGGTAATAAGCGTAATACTGCTCCTCGCTTTGATCCTGTTTATCCTATTCTACTTTGTGGAGTTCCTGCCACATATTGGCAGTTAATAAAGGCGGGGTACCTGGCCTGCGTTATAACACCCCACTTACACGTATATATGTAACGCACAGCTGAAAAGAAACGTGATTTATCTCCAGAGTAAACCTGTGCGCGGATGAGAATGGTGGCCCCACTTTGATCCAGACGGTCAGGATGTAAGCGCTCAGGGGCCATGTGCACTTTGGCGGTATCTGTCCGTTTTGAACACCGTAAGACCCGAGCAGGTGTTACTCAACCTGCACAGGTCAAACGGATGGATTAGCCGGTGAACCAAAATTCAACGACACACCCTGTTATTGTTTCGCAATGACAGCGCAGGCAATCCTGCCGCCAGATCCACCAATAGGCTGGCTTGTATGATCATCCGGGTTCGCATGAATAATAAGCGACGAGCCATCTGCATCGAGCAGGTTCGCGTTTCCGTCTTTCAAGCTTACCAGCGTGCTGTAAAGCTCAACTTCTACCGTTCCATCTTCGGCAACGATCAAGTTCGGTAAATTGCCTTCGTGCGGTCCTTCTTCGTTCAAAAAGCCATGAGGCTTTTTATCCGGATCGACATGGCCTTTTGCGGTTTTAAATCCGCCTGCGTGGTCACACTGCGCTACTGCATGCAAGTGCATTCCATGATAGCCGGCAGGTAGATTCGATGCTTTGATGTTTATAACAACGCCTTGAGTCCCCTGTGATATTTTGAGAGAGCCTATCTCGTCACCGGACTTACCGATTATTTTTGCCTCAAAACTATCCGCTGCAAAGGAATAGGCAGGTAGAAAAAATATGGAAAATATAATTCCGTAAAAATATTTCATAGCCGTCTCATGTGTTTTGGTTGCATTAGGTTGTGTACTTAGAGCCAAGTGTATACAGACTTGCCGCGTTTGGATATCTGGATGAAAACATGTCGGCAGATACTACCACTTAACTCTCGACCGGTAGACATATGACTTTTGCAAGAGTTCCTGTTGATTTTCGTTTTGTCGCGTTGTGGCCCGTACGTGGACTCAAGGCTGATACAGAAGCTAAAATCATCGACGTTTCAGAGTGCAAGTGAGAGCAAATCCAGCTAAAAAGTCGACAGGAAAATGGTAATGTTTTTATACAAAAAGTCCTCGCTCGAATTGCCGGAAACATCGATTAATTTTCGATTACTGCTCTCAAGGGTAAATTGGTACCAGGTCGTACTGTGTACATCAGGTATGAGCTATCACATCAAGCATCCACTTTAACATCAAGCTGAACGAGTGGAACCATTCCTGCCACAGGTTTTCTCTCTTTAACGATAGATAGCTTATCAACTAGTCATCACTATCAATTGGCAACAATGAAATCACACCAGACCTGTGTGTGCCGTCGGCACACCGTACAGTCACTGTTTGCCCCGCTGCCCAGTACGGTTTATCTATAATTGATAATCCGACATTCTGCTTTAGGCGTGGCGACCAGATCGCCGAAGTAATTTGTCCAACCTGTGTATTGCCAACCAAAACGGGCCAGGGTTCGGCACATGTGGGACAGGCACCACCATCAAACAGAACACCCCTTATTTGGCGCACAAGCCCTTGTCGATGTAAATTCAGCAGCGCCTCCATGCCAATGCACTCCACCGGATTATCGATAGCACAAAATTTCTCAAGCCCTGTTTCCAGCGGGTTGTTGTCACGTGTCATCTCGTTGCCATAAGACAGTAGACCACCTTCAATACGTTCGATCAAATTTGGACACCCGGGCTTGATGTTGTAAGCCTGACCTGCATCCCAAATGGTATCCCACAGCGCGCTACCGTATTGAGCACCTTGCAGATAAATCTCAAAACCACCCTGCTTTGAATAGCCGGAACGAGCTATCAATTGCTTTGACCCTTGAAAGTCGATCCATGCAAACTTGAAGAAACCGATGTCTGCAACGTGAGCGCCGAACAATTCCTGCAACAAGGCTTCAGCTTTTGGTCCCTGTATAGCCAGTGGCGAGACATCCGGCTCAGTGACTTGTACATCGAAGCCCGCTCCAAGAGCCAGACCTTTGGCATACAACAATACATCGCTGTCTGCGATCGAAAGCCAGAAGTGGTTATCATCGAGTTTTAGCAGCACAGGATCATTGATTAACCCTGCCCGCTCATCGATTATCGGTGCATAAAGACAGTCACCAACATTAGCCGCACTGACATCACGTGGAGTCATCCATTGCACCAAACGCTGCGCATCAGGCCCCTGTATCGCTACCTGACGCTGACAGGAGACATCCCAGATCTGAACGTGTTCACGCAGGTGCCAGTAGTCTTTCTCAACTGAAGATTCAAACGCTTTAGGCAGCAGCATGTGGTTCACTACTGAATAGCCCCGCACCCCCGCTGCTTCAACACAATCTGTATAAGGTGTCCGCCTGATTCGGCGGGACATATTTAACCCATCAGCCATTAGATTTCGGGCACTGATGCCCAGGTTGAATAGCCATTAGGCGAGAGAATTATCGGCATGTGATAACGTGCATCAGGATCCGGCATCTTAAATCGTAAAACAATTTCATCTATACAATGCGCATCCTCAATGCTCCGATCAGTCCAATACCGGGCCGTGTAAAAAGTTAACTCATAGCGATGATCGGGATTTAACTCATCAGGATTTACCTGCTCCTGCAGACGTCCGCCATCATCCATCTGTGTACTGAACAAGGTGGTACCGGTATCCCTGTTAGTTAACGTAACCGCTATACCGCCAGCATGGGTACCATCCACACTATTAAGCGTATGAGATGTAATCGTCGCCATTATTCGATTGACGCCTTATCTCGTTTATCAGAGGTGGCGGCAACAATAGGTGAAATCACCCCGCGACACTTGACGTTTACACAGGCGGTCTTACCTGACGCCATGGCACGCTGCAACGCAGGTTTTAGCTCATCGCGTCTGGTCACTAATTCACCGTGACCGCCAAGCCCTTCGAATAGGGAATGAAACGGAATGTCTCTAAAGTCAGTGGCAAAGTGCTGGCCGTTGGCAAACAACCTTTCCTGCTGCTGGCTAATGCAATCCAGTCCACCGTTGTTATCAATGACCACAGTGATGGGTAAACCTTCCTGAAACGCTGCTTCAACTGATAAACCACCCGACAAAAAAGCACCGTCGCCAGATACCACGACCACGTTACTTTCCGGGTGCGTGGCTTTCGCAGAAATACCAAAACTGACACCCACCCCCAATAGCGAATAGTTACCCGGATGAAGAATACCTGCCAATTGCTGACCGCGCCAGCCGGTCATGTTGACAGCAATCTCATTCCAGAAATGCGTATTGCCGCCATCGAAAACCAGCCAGTCATCACTTTTCATCTCCGCCAGTACATCCAGACCAAGCTGCAGCGGATGCATTTTTCCACCCGCTTTTTCATCAGCCGCGGTTTCTGCCGCAATGTGTGTCTCCCATTCCTCGACCCACGTATTGCGTCTTTGTTTTTGCAGGTCGAACCATTCGGGCCACTTTTTACCAATGCCTGACAGCGCTGATAAAAAAGCACCGGGGTCTGAAAGCAAAACGCTATCCGCGGCATAGTTATAGTCAAGCTCTTCCGCACTACCGTTAATGCAAACAAGTTTCGTGGCTTTCGGGAAAAACGGCGGATTGCCAAAGTTCATTTGATTATCCAGTCGCCCACCAATCATCAACACAACATCTGCTTCCTGAATTGCTTCTTTCGAGGGATGATATTGATGAAAATCTGCAAGCCCCATATAGGCCTCACACTCTTCACCAAGTAGTTTGGTGTGATAGGGAACGTTAAACACAGGAATTCGCAGGTCCCTTGCTGCAGCTTCAAGCAACTGCTCGGCACCAGACCACCAGATACCGTGACCGCCTATGATTATTGGTCTCTCAGCAGTCTGCAACAATTCAAATACCTGTTGCAGCACCGTGGGGTCCGGCCATGCTCTGGGAACGGATCTGGTTTGACTGCTCCAGGGACGCTCATCACCGCCCGCTAACTCATCAAAGGCAGAGAACATAATGTCTACCGGTAAACTTATGTGCACCGGACCCGGGTAGCCGGTGGTTGCTGCATTCCATGCGCGATCAACAAATTCACCAATGCGCTCGCCCTCTGTTATTTGCACCGAGTATTTTACCAGTGGTGCTGCAATCGCCACGTCATCTATCTCTTTGAATCCACCCGCCCCCTGACGCTTTAACGTAGATGAACCGGTGACAAAGATAACAGGTGATCTCTCACCACCTGCTTCAAGCATGGCTGGTACCGCGTTGGCAAAACCCTCCGGACCCACTAAACACACGGAAGGCTTGCGAGTAATCCTCGTGTGACCATCGGCCAAATGCCCCGCTGTTTGCTCATGCGGACAATTGACCACTGGCATCTGGCATTCCATAAATCCCTCGAGTGCCGGATTACAGAACCCACCGGCAAGTGTGAACACATGTTCCACACCCTTCGCCTGCAAGGCACGCGCGAGAATGCT
>CAYLZS010000143.1:0-6532 GCA_964388065.1 uncultured Granulosicoccaceae bacterium | reverse complement strand
TGATCTGCAGAAAAAGCTCGACGAACACGGCAGTGAAGTCGCCGCTATTATGATCACCTATCCATCAACCCATGGTGTCTTTGAAGCCGGGGTCACAGACGTATGCGAACGCGTGCATGCAGTGGGTGGGCAGGTATACATTGATGGCGCTAACCTGAATGCCATGGTTGGCGTTGCCAAACCTGGAAAGTTTGGTGGCGATGTATCACACCTTAACTTACATAAAACATTTTACATTCCGCACGGTGGCGGCGGGCCTGGTGTTGGACCGATTGGTGTGGGTGAACACCTCGCAGACTTCTTACCGGGTCATCGTGAGCTCGAAGAAAAAGAGGGAACTGTCAGTGCAGCACCCTGGGGCAGTGCAATGATTTTACCGATTACCTGGATGTACATTCGCATGATGGGCAAGTCCGGTCTAAAACACGCAACCGATGTTGCAATGCTAAACGCCAACTATATTGCCCATCGACTGGAGTCCGAATACCCCATTTTATACAGAGGCGAACAAGGCTATGTAGCTCACGAGTGCATACTCGATACTCGCGGCCTCAAAAAAGAGGCTAGTATTTCGGTAGATGATCTTGCCAAACGTCTGATGGATTACGGCTTTCACGCACCGACCATGTCATTCCCGGTGGTTGGCACCTTGATGGTTGAACCCACCGAGAGTGAATCATTGAAAGAAATCGATCGCTTCATAGACGCTATGTTATCTATACATGCAGAGGCCTGCAAAGTTCGCGACGGTGACTGGCCAGCAGACAACAACCCGTTGGTAAATGCACCGCATACCGCGTATACCTTACTCGACGATGATTGGCAGCGGCCTTATAGTCGCCAATTGGGGGCTTACCCTGCCGGTGAGCTAAGTCAGGATGAAAAGTACTGGCCGCCGGTTTCTCGTATCGATAACGTACACGGTGACAAGAATCTGGTGTGTTCCTGCCCGCCTCTGTCGAGTTATGTTCAGGACGTTCCAGAGCCTATATAAAATTTTAACCGACAACGTACCGTCGACCTTTCAGTATTCCATGAGTGTCATTTTTATTATCCATTTTTGGCGACTCTGCGACACGATGTAGCAACAGGGCTATGTCATTATCACCATCCTACTTGCGGTTTTTTTTCCTCGCCTTACGAGAAGATTTACGCTTGTCCTTGCGATTTTTCTTCTGCTGTGGAGTCAATGCCGCTGGAATTTTTACACTGGTATTATAATCGTCGAACATCACGCCCTGGCTAAACGAATCATCAAATATTTCACTTTGTTCGCTAAAAAGAGATTTTCCCGTTCCAAAGTTTCTGCTATCACCCAAAGCATTACGCAAGATATCGACCGCATTGATATCCAAAACTTCAAGACATTCTTCCGCATAGTTCAGCTGATATTCTCGCATTAAGAACTGATAAAAAGCGATAGAATCTTCAATAATACTGTTAGCATCACTGGATTTCACCATCACTTTACGCGGTATGAGATCAAACAGAATATCTTCAAGGTCTGACGGATACAGATTGGCTATTGTTTTACCTGTGTAATTAAAGCCAAGTTCCATTATCAGAGTTTCTACGCCGAATGGTTGTTTAACATTTTTCCTTTCCGGTGAGTTTTCATAAGCGCTGGAAATGTTTTTTACTAATATTGCATGCCTGTCCCAGGCATCTGTAAACTCGGATCGATCTATCAGAGCGAGTTGTTCGAGTTCGTTGAGTGTTTCCAGTGTTTTACCATCTGGCAGTACGGGCAAGTGAAAGCATATATCTACATTACCTGTACTGGTTTTAACACGCTTAGTGACTTTCAACGGGTTACCTGTACTCCAACTATTTTTTGCATCTCTGTGTTTTTTAAAAAATTCCACTAACCCAAGACAAAGCGCTTCAAATATCTTTACATCTTTGGTTTCAGGCGGGCGAGAAATTTGGCCATCTACCGGGAGGAAAAAATCCGGATAGGCGTTGGCACCAGCAACTGCCCATTGATTCTCCATGATTTCCTTACGTAACTGCGAGTCTATTTCAGTTCCCTTCTCGAAACTCAGTGCTCGATGTGCAGGTATATCAATTATTTTTTCAGGATCCATTGCCAAGGCTATACCTGTGTATAGTTCGTAGTCATCAAGGTTATTAAACAAGAGTGCCCCGAAGCTGACCCCTTGCTGACCGATAATACTGAGCACATGGTTTTGAACACCAAGGTTTTTTATAGTCACGCCAATAAGGCAGGTATCGGTTGTAACATAGCTCCAGGGTTTAACCTTATATAGCTTCGCTGCAGCTTCAAAGAAGCTGCCTACCAATGAATTTGAAATTCCGAGGCTGTGATAAGTGGGCACATTCGGTTCGCCAAAATTGGCCGCCATCTCTTCAGCTATATCATCCATCTCCGGAACTTCAGCTGAAACAAATTCAATTTCAGCAGAGTAGATAGGTGTTAAGGCATCTATAATGGCAGCGTTGTCGGTCCGCAACGTAATCGGCCTCTGAGCAACCCCGCTTACCGGGGACTCAACAGCCTCAATAAAACTATGTTGAATTTGTGACTCCTGATTACCCGGTTCAAGGATTGCCATATGGCGTATGAAGCCTGCACCATCCATCCACATAAGCGCTTCAGGCACAAAGTAATTATCTTCCTCCATAACGGCCCCAGGCAAGGAGACGATACTTGCTATCCAATCATTAATCCGCATTTTTTCAGGTTGATTGAAAGGGTGTGAAGTGGACACGGTACTCTCGTCTGCATCTGCCTGTAACAGGTATGGCGATACGTTCCATTTATTTCCCTTTTCACCGAGTACACTAATAGTTTTGCGATTGTGTTTAATGACAATCGCCTTATGGTGATGGCCTTTTTTATCAACAAATGACACAGTATCACCCGGACGAAAACGGGACATCTCCATGTTGATGTCCTTCGCTGCCAGGTTATCCATGCGATCACAGATCATTTGATTTAGAGATTGCAGCTGAGCGGTATCCAGTGAGTCTATGAATACTTGCCACTGGCGCTGATCGTTACCGGGAGGAACGTTATTTCCGTTTTTTCTATTAATCATTTCTATTGGTCATCGCTTCTGCCGTTGCGGTCTGCCGATTTCAGTTCTAAATTTAGCACTCGTATAGACAAGAATTGCTGCCAGTAAGCTAACCTCTGAGTCACTGCAGTATCAAAGACAGCTGTTGCCGTGCTTTCCACAAATTCCATGGTTATCGAATTTACAACTCGTAAATTTCAGTTGGTGTACCAATGGCAAACATCACCTTTTGAACACTCAATTTTCACCCTTCGATCCGGTTTGATACTACCACCACAGCCTACACAACACTTTGCTGCAATCCGCTGCGCACACATGACTCCTGACTCTGTGAACACGGAAAATCGCAGGCAGTTAACACATTTTTTCTTCCAGAACGGTTGCAGTTGGCCCGGACATGGCATATATTGTCATGACATTATAAATATTGACGGACGGATACCAGCGATGAATATGAAAAATTCGCCGATCCTTGCAGCATTGCTTCTTACCCTTACCGCCTGTGGTGGAAATTCTGGTTCAGAACCAGCACCTGCCCCGGTTGCCGGTGCATTGGTGTTTGAACCAATCGACAACCAGATTGAATTATCGGACGATCCTGTTACTCCGGTACCTGTTCCGGCGACCCCAATAAACCAACAACAAAACGAGCAACAAACTGTACAACAGGCCGAACAACAAGTCGTGCAACAACCAGTGCCGGAGCCAGAACCGACTCCGGCAACTCCGGTTACCCCGGTACAGGAAACACCAGCCGAAGCTGAACCTGCCGTACCCGCTGTAGCGGAACCGGAACCGCCGCAAACGGTTGACACTGATCCAGTGACAGAAGAGCCGGCATCACAACCGTTACGAGAACAGCTGGTAGCCACGGGCGATTGTGCTGCACCCGCAGCAGGCTCTACTGTTACCAGTCAAACAACACCGGTGAAAGCAAATGACAACCCGTTCTTCTATCCTGCAATGGGCCCACAATGTGTGAGTCCGGCAAGCCAGTTTGACGGACCGGGACTCGCCTACGGTGACTTTCTCCTGTCTAACAACGCATGGAATGGACAGACATCAACATGGGACTGGCAGCAGTGCATTGCACTGACAGAATCCTCCAATGGTTCTATCCTGCCTTCCTGGACTTTCGACTGGGGTAATGAAGATGATCTGCAACCAGGTCTTTTTGAGTGGGAAGTAAAAACATACCCTGAGATTATCTATGGCTATAAATCCAACGATGAAATCTCTGCCCCCTGCAGCAGTACCGGGTTACCTGTAAAAGTATCGAACTTGCCGGATTACACCATTGATTATTCTTATCAGGCACCAATAACCAACAACCGAATTGGAGATTTAGGTGATGAAAACAATAATCCGTCAATGGTGACCGGTGGCGACAGAAACGTTGCTATTGAATCATTCTTCCATACCAGCTGCGATATCCAGCGAGGTGCCTCAAGCAATATGGAACTGGAGCTAATGGTGTGGCTTGAATCGGGCGCTGAAAGACTGCCGAGTGGTCAGCCGCCTATCGCACAATTTACAAGTAGTGCCGGACAAACCTACGATGTTTATACCAAGTCGAATAACTATGTTGCGTATCTTGCACAAAACCCGGTTCGCACAGGTTCATTGAACTGGAGTGAGTTTATCGATGACGCAACGACCAACGCTTCCACATACAGTGTTAAAACACTACAGAGTGACTGGTGCATGGCGAATATAATTTTCGGTTCTGAAATCTGGTGGGGAGAAGGCAGCGTAAGCCTCGACCACTACCAGATCTCGCGAAGTTACTAGTAAAGTCAGGCTCCACAATTACAAATAGAATCACAGAAGCCACGCAATTTTTGCGTGGCAGATCCCGCCCTCTCACTACCAGACACCAATGAGTGAGCCGATTAACTACGGCGTAGTTGATAACAACTAACGATTGATTTTAATCTCCCTGTTGACGACGGATACGACTATCCGGAGTTACCACTGCGGCAGCCAAAAAGCACATTACTGCCATGAACGGACCAAAGCCCCCAAATCCAACACTTGCATAAAACCATCCTCCAACCAATGCAGCAGTTAGCCAGCCAATGCTCGCGATCGAACTGTTCATCCCCATCACCACCCCCCGAACTTCTTTAGGCACATCAGCAAGAGCTGCGAGCAATGACGGACGAGCCAGTGCATTAAAGAACGCAAACACAACGCCTAGGCCCGCCGTTATTTTCAAAGACGGTTGCCATAGGAACCACGGAAGTGCAATGCAGCCGGCAGCGCATAAGGCAACAGCAAAACTGACACGTCGATAAGGATACCGGTCTGCAAGCTGACCCCCGATAATGGTGCCGGTAATATTTCCCAGTGCAAAACCCACTAACGGCAACGCTACAGATTCAATGGGTAACTCATAGGCCTGGCGCAGATATGCCGCATAATAAAAGGCCGCTAATCCAAAGCAAACGCGTTCGGCAATCAATGCCAGAAATAGTCGCACCACAGGCCCGGTGAGTGCATCGCGAAGCGATGCTTTGTTGCTCTTAGAGTCTCCGTTAGTTGCCCGTTCTGTGTTGCTATTAATCGAAAGCGCATAGGCCATAACCATAGTTGCAAACACAGCAAGCAACGACAGACTCATGTGTGTACCGCGCCAGCCAACAAGACTCCCCAGAAAGGCCGCAAGCGGAACACCGCACAATAAAGTTAACGACTGGCCACTCATCACATAACCAAACGCACGACCATGATGCGAGCTATGCGCACGAAGAGAAACTTCCGCCAGTGTGGTAGATGTAAACGCACCACAACACATACCCGAAAATACAACGATCGCAACCAGTGCCCAATAAGACTCCACAAACGCAATACTGAACATAGCCATCGCCAGTAGCGCCGGTGAGAAGAGCAGAAATACCCGCCGACCAATACGGTCAGACAAATAACCCGTCAAATAAGCAGAAATGCCCCATGCCGTTGCGGTGACACCAAACAGGTTTGCAATCGCTGGAAGCGACACCATTAGGTCACGAGCCATATCCGGCAAAAAAGGTGCGCGCGTACTGCCCGTTGCGGTTGCCGCAAACATACCAATGCAACCGGCTGCGACCAATGTCCAGGGCATGGTGTCTGATTTGGTCAATTAATAGTGTCTGTTGTGAGGGTTACAGAGAGAAGCAGCGGGGCTATTTTTCATTCTCCCACAAAAAAGCCAGTTATATATTATCTATGCTGGCGAACAGGAAACTATAGAACCGCATTGACATACAGCTTTCAGGTAACTCAATAGCTTTTTAGATAACTCTACCCGCACACTACCGTATCTGGTCTTTAGAGTTTCTTTAAAACAAAGTGTATTTTTTGAACTATTTCACTCAATTAGCTGGTGTTCGTTGTTTTTTGGCACCGGACATACCAATCCGGAATGGATAGTGCGCGGTGGTTTTGAGCATAGTTAAATGCAGTTTTACTGAAGGAATAGATCGATGAAGTGTTTTAAAGTAGTATTT
>CAYLZS010000142.1:0-1902 GCA_964388065.1 uncultured Granulosicoccaceae bacterium | reverse complement strand
AACCTGTGTGGTGATGGTAGATCTTGTCAGTGGCTTTCTTGCCTGTCACTGCGACTTTGCCAGCGTTGATCACGACAATATAGTCACCCGTGTCCACGTGTGGTGTGTATTCAGGCTTATGCTTGCCACGCAAAATCCTCGCGCATTCACTCGCCAGACGCCCCAGGGTCTTACCCTCAGCATCTATAATGAACCACTGGCGTTTGACCTCGGCCGGCTTGGCACTGAAGGTTTTCATCGCAACTCCGTAAACAGGGAACGAACTTTATGTTCGGAAAGCCCTCCATTTTAGAAGACTCCGCGCGATTGCACAAGCGCTGACACAGACAGGATGGCAAAAACACGCTGTAGGAAGACACATGCAGCGTCTTATTCGAGCGTGAGAGCAGCAGAATTTAAAACGACGCGGCTTGTAACAAGCCGCGTCTAACCACCGTAGGAGGATGGAGGAGGAAATCGATGGCGTAATTATATCACTGAGTTGCTGCAATGCAACTCAGCCCAATCTCTTTTACATTGCAAAATCTTTAATAAAATCCATGCATTAGGATAATTTTCAGTCTGTAACAACCGATCAATGTTGCACTGCAGCATAGACACCCAATCGCGATGACTGTTGCCTGATCAGTCAACAAGCGAATCCGGCGAAATTTCGACCCGATGGGTAATTTCGACAGATTCTTCAAGCATCTTTGAAACCGAGCAATATTTTTCCGCTGACAATGACACAGCCCTGTCTACCTGCTTCTTTGACAGTTCAGTACCGGCAATTCGATAAACCATCTCTATCTTAGTAAAAACCGCAGGCACCGCATCTGCTCGCTCAGCTTCCAGCACTACCTCGCAATCGAGCACATTCTGGCGTGCTTTTTTCAGCATCAGAACCACATCAAAGGCAGAACAGGCACCCAGACCGATCAACACCGATTCCATTGGCCGAATTCCCAGATCGCGACCGCCATGTTCCGGTGATCCATCCAGGACGATGCTGTGACCACTGCCTGATTCAGCGACGAAGCTCATGTGATCCAGCCATTTCACTCGTGCTTTCATGGAATATCCAACCAAATTGACCAGTATACGGCCAGATTATGTGAGTTGTATCAACTTAAGTTGATAAAAAGAACTTTCAAGACACCGAGAAGACCACTCTGAGAACGTTTTTTGCTCCTTCCTCCATGTAAACGCAGAAAGCGCAGTTTAAAGCGCTACTTGAATACCCGGAGAACGGAACATGCTTCCACCACGCAACGCTCCTGCGAAAGCGGAATGGCTCGAAACTTTACTACGCCATAGCCATCGCAGACAGTATCCAGCAAAGACAACAATAATCCATCACGGTGACAAGCCGGATACGCTGTACTACATGGTCGATGGTTCGGTCAGTGTAGTTATAGAAGATGATGAAGGACGAGAAATCGTACTTGCTTATCTTAATAACGGAGACTTCTTCGGTGAGATGGGTCTGTTTGAAGAAGACAGCGAACGCAGTGCATGGGTTGTTGCCCGTAACAAATGTGAAGTTGCTGAAATCAACTACGAACAGTTCCGTCGCCTCGCTGACCAGTCACCTGAAATTTTGTTCGCACTGACCACTCAGCTTGCAGCACGCTTACGTAAGACCAGCACGAAAGTTCGCGACCTTGCATTCCTCGATGTCACCGGACGCGTTGCTTCGACTCTGCTTGACCTTGCCAAGCAACCAGATTCAATCACCCACCCTGACGGCATGCAGATCCGCATTACGCGCCAGGAAATAGCGCGCATCGTTGGATGTTCCAGAGAAATGGTGGGACGCGTATTGAAAGACCTTGAAGATCGCGGTCTTATTCATGCACGCGGCAAAACAATGGTTATCTACGGCACTCGCTAGATATACCTGTACCAGGCAGTCTCTAGAAA
>CAYLZS010000141.1:0-10008 GCA_964388065.1 uncultured Granulosicoccaceae bacterium | reverse complement strand
GTCTTATGAAACAGATTCTTGGAGAGCAACGGATAGTGGTGACTTATACAGAGTTACACTAAAATGCCAGAACCATGGTTATGCCAGAATCTATTTTATTGAAGGAATAGATCTTACAGTTAAATGAATATAGCTCTGGAGAAAGAGACTGGTGTGGTTGTAAGCTATATAAAAGCTGAGGCAAAGGCTTTTCCTCAAATTGCAAAGCTTTGGGTGTTTGGTAGTCGTTTAAAGAGAACCAACGAACCTGACAGTGATCTTGATATAGCTATTGAACTAATAAAAGTACCAAAAGAACTTAGAAATTTGTATGGGGATGATTTTGGTTATTGGATGGCAAGCAGGGAAAAAATCTCAGTGAAATTCAGGACAGTATGCCCGTGGCCACTCGACTTGCAGTGGTATGCCGGGGATACATTGACCGGGAATTTGCATGAGTACCTTCGGGAATGCAGTGAGCTCATTTATGAAAAATCCTAACAAACGCTTGCAGCTCGACAATTTACAAGCTGTCCGTTTGCATGAATGCTCGTGCCTCGCATTTTATCATGCAAACGGCCATCTTATAAATTGCGACTGAAGCGGGCGTTAGGCAAAAATTAGATACAGAGAAAATATATGAAATTAGCAGAAGCGTTAAATGAGCGGGCTCATATTAGCCAACGTTTGCAAGAACTCAAAGAACGGATAAAGCGAAATTCTACTCACCAAGAAGGAGAGGAGCCAACAGAAAATCCGATTGATTTGCTCAAAGAGTTTAATCAGTGTTCATCTAGATTTGTTGATATTTTTATTAGGATATAACAAACAAACAATGGCGTGTCATTGTCCGATGGAATGACTCTTGTAGAAGCACTCGCAGTACGTGAGAGTTTAAAGAAGATGCATTCTTTCTATCGGTCGCTTGCTTTGGAGGCAATACCTAAGCAAAGTAGATATAGTCATTCTGAAATAAAGATTGTAAGTGCAATCCAAGTAACGAACCTTCAAGGTGAAGCGGATAAATTTGCAAAAGAATACAGGGAATTAGATGGTAGAATACAACAAAGCAACTGGACTAATGACTTAGTTTGAGAGGTTCGGTAATTTTCTTTTCAAGGCGAGCGCAACCCGCCAACTGGGCAAGTTGGACTCCAGGGGAGGTATCAGGCTGCCTCATCGCATACGTGCGCCCTAAAAATAACAGAGTACGCCTGTGTAAAAATACAAGATCACCTTGTACTTATATCTAAAACTACCAATGTGCTGATTGTTAAGAAAATGAGGGTGGGAATGGGGTTTCTCTCAATAATATTGTACGTATCAGCTTAACAATGCGGTGCAGATCGACAATTTACAAGCTAGCCAAATTGGCGTTCCGCTGCGCTCCACTTTACGCCAATTTGGCTTGCTTATAAATTGCGACTGACCGCGGCGTTGGAAATAGAGGATATGAGCATGGAAACGATTATTGGTACATGGGTGTTGATCGGTAGTATTTCAATCAATAGTGAAATAGCTTTTATCGGGGAAGAGCCAGACCTGGATGGGGTGAAAAATTGGCTTAATGAATCTGGCAAAGAACTGATCGAGGATGTAAAAGGCACCGAGGGTTTAAAACTTGTTATAGCCCCAGATGGCAGATTTAAGGAAATCAGAGAAGGAAACCCAGATGTGTACTGGTTTAGCTCGGAGGGGGTTCTGGAAGATGAGGTTATGCCTTTTAATGGTACTGTAAAGAACAATGAGTACGGATATTTTCTTATTCCAAAAGAAGTTCCAACTTGGGCCACACCTAAGATCGAATATGGTGTCATCCTAAGATATGATGACGGTGACACCAAAATAAGTGATCAAATTTTCCAGCATGAAGGAAATTTAGTTCGAACGATTAATGTTGTAACCGATGAGGCTTACTTAGATCGTATCGTGATTGTGTACAACAAGATGTGACTGCCCCTATCAAGCAGCTTCACTCGACAATTTAAAAGCTGGCCGTTTTGCGTTTTCGCTGTCGCTCCACTTTACCGCAATACGAACTGCGCATAAAATCCGAGTGTACGTGGCGTTTGGCGACAAATAAAACCAGGCTATCCATACTTTGATTGACCTGGAATTTACTGTAACGAGATATATTTCTGTATTCTCAGTGAAGGCTGAGCTGATTGTTGCCAGGCATGATCTTGATTCGTTTAATCTTATTAAATTTCAAGAAGAATTTGGAGAGTCTGACGCGGATAATCCTATGTTTGACAGCTATAAGCTTATGGAGATTAATCTTTCATTCATATCTTTATGCCTTGAGAATGAGCCAGCTTGGAATTTTTGCAAATATCGTTATTTTTTAGAATGTGACCGCTTGGAGTAGAAAAACCAGAAGAGAGCAATCGACGTATATGGTTCAGGTCTCAGTGATTAGGATCGGACTTCTGAAAGAATATTCTGACAAGGCGATGCATACCATGACTTACCGCGGTGTTAAGTAAAAAAGGAAAAAATATACGTGAGATTTAAAGTGGACTTTACCAAGTATTCTCTGGAGGAGCTGTATGAATCAGCTGAGAGTATCGACAGGGAAAGGTTTGCTGAGAGGGCAGAGTTGATAGATGCTCTGATTCGAGAGAAAGAAAGCTCCCTTCCTCAACGTGTTCCCGGGAGGTTTTATTACACAAAAAACCATGTGAACTTAACCAGTGGATACATACTGGTCGTTTTTTTGGTCTTTATTTTATATCTACTCTATATTGGTGAAATTCCATTTACGTCTTTTGCGCTGTTGGAATATCTATTTTATTTTATTGTTATTGGTTTATTCATATGTGCTGCGTACAGGGATTTTAAAAATTACGCGAAATTGGACGGTAAAGAACGATTTATTCAAATAGGTAAAGATAGTGTGGTGATGCCGGTACATTCTAATTCATTAATAAATGTGGACATTCCTGTCTCTGAAATTAATGAAATATATTATAGTCTCAATCGACGCAATGGAATTTTAACCGGATTGGTTATAGTTTATGAGTACGATAAGTCTGTGTCTATAACGGTCGGCTATCTGTCAGTTCATGATTTTGATGCTGTGTGTGCTTTACTAAAAAAGGTAACAAAGACAGAAAAAATAGGGGAAAAATATATTTGACCCATTGTACCCCCTCAGTGTACCGCCTCATTGTGCGTGGTGTCGGTTTATGTGCATGGTCAGCGAACTTCCATTAATGCAAAATAAAACCGCCTCCACATCAATCATTGCCTGGTTCGCCAGTGATGGGTTGAATCCATATAAAAAATTTGTAAAAGGTTGAATTGCTTGACTAAAAGATACTCAGGCAGCTGTCTCTGCGGACAGGTGACTTTCGATGCAACCGGTTTCAGTGAACAGGTCGCTGCCTGTCATTGCACGATGTGCCGCAAGTTTCATGGTGCGGCGTTTGGTACGCTGGTTGAAGTGGAGGGGTTGCGCTGGAGATCCGGTAAGGAATTACTTCAGGATTACCACGGAGCAAATGGCACAGTGCGAACGTTCTGTAGGCACTGTGGTTCGAGTCTGGCATTCCGAGCCAGTGGTGCTGGTGAAAATAATATTGAACTTGCCATCTCGTGCTTTGATGACGACATACCCGTTAAAATTGATACACATATTTATACCAACTATAAATCGTGTTGGTATGATCCACCCAGCCATATTCAAAATTGCCCGGAAGGACGAGGTTCTTAGATGCAGGATATACATGCGGCAACATTGCTGGTAGTTGACGTACAGGCAGGTATTGATGACCTGTTCAAAAGCGCCCGCAACAACCCACAGGCAGAAGAAAACATTGCGCGCTTACTCAATAGGTGGCGTGCTGATGGTGGAGATATTGTTCATATAAAACATAACTCCACAAGTGCTGAGTCTCCGTTGCGGCCTGAATTACCCGGCAATGCATTTAAACCGGAAGGGATGCCACTGGACTCAGAGCCGGTTTTTGAAAAAACCGTAAACAGCGCGTTTATTGGAACCGGTTTGGAGAAATACCTGCAGGATAAAGGAACTACGAATCTTGTGATTGTTGGGCTAACTACTGATCATTGCATATCGACGACCACTCGCATGGCGGGTAATCTCGGGTTTAATACAGTGCTTGTTTCCGATGCTACTGCAACTTTTGGCAGAACCAGTGCCAGTGGCGAGACATTCACCGCCGAACAAGTACACGAGGTGAATCTGCTTAGCCTTGATGGCGAGTTTTGTCAGGTGATAAATACTGAAGACGTCCTGGCTGCCAGACAGAATTAAATTTCTATTGGCTGTTAAAAACTCTGGAGCGTTCCTGCGCCTTGCGGATTCGAGACAGGCTTGAAGGGTGCGTTGAAAGATATTCTTTCTGCTTTTCCTTAGACGATTCTGTACCATCCTCAGAGTTACCGTCCTTGCCGCCGCCGTTGCCGCCACCCTGGGAACTGAGTTTCTGCATCACTCTGGCAAAATGAATGGGATCTATACCCTGATTTTCCATATGTAGAAGGGCGTAGTCATCGGCTTCCGTTTCTGCAGCTCGAGTGTAGCTGCCCTGAAGAAATAACGTGCCGACGCCGGTAGTCAGTTCCCCTACTGCTGAGAGATCACCCAGCGCGATACTCACCAGCACGGCAACGGTAGAGCCTTTAATAACCCCCTGCAATCCATGGCGCTGAACCACGTGTCCAATTTCGTGGAAAATGACACTGTCGAGCTCTTCCTCTGTGGCTATTTTTATCAGGGTGTCAGTGATTACCACTTCACCTCCCGGCAATGCAAATGCATTGGCAACTCCGCGCATGCTTCTGAAATGTAGTGTGTAGTTAAACCCGCCAGTGTCCGGCAGATTTTCAAGGTGCCGGTTGAAGCGATCGGTAATGGCCAGTTTTTCAGTTTCACTGGTTTCTGAGTCTTTGAATACAACTCGATCCAGTATCTCGAGTGTGCCTTCAGACAGTTTTTCTGAAGTGCTGACTGGTATCTGGTAGGCGGCATATCTGGCCGCTGCCGGTAGCCCGAACTTGAAAAAGCCTATGACAAGCAGAATGGTGCATACAATCGATGCTATTGCAAAAGTCCAGCTTGATTCAAGTTTGTTAACCGTACCGGAACTACCGCTTTTGTGGTTAGTGATAACCAGTAACTGATCAATAGTTTCATTGTCCGGAGTTTCAAACTGGGTTCCGCTGTCGAAGAAAATTTTACGGTTGATTGAACCGATTCGGTCACTGAATTTAAGATCGTGTAGATTACCTGATTTAACCACGGCGGTGTCTATGACCAACTCATATGAGTCATGGTCATATACATTCAGCAATGCCGGCTTTCTGTCCGAGCTGTTTGGCGGGTAGCAATAGCCAGAGATCGATATTTCACGCATTAGGTATTGTTGATGTTAAAACGGTAAATCGTCAATTCTTGAGCTCGCTATCGTTGTTACTCATTACACACCGATATCAAATTCAACATCAAATGCATCGGCCATTTCTTCACCCATGGCACTGAGCTTTGTTCTTTCATTTTCTGTGAATGACTGGAGTCCGCCGGCTACAGTGACTGAAGTATGCCTTGCAAAATATCGCGCTGATCTGATTTTAGTGTAGGGGTAGGCAAACCCTATTGTGAGAATGATCAACAAAAGATTACTGAAGCTCAACCACCACAGTGACCACAGTCCGACGGTAGAATGAAACTCTACTCTGGAATCAATGGTAGTGGCATTGTACCTGTGATTTCTGATTGACGACTGAAAGTAGGCAACGGCGAAACCACTGGCGGGTATTAAGATCAGATAAACGGCAACACTCACAATTGCCTCCATATGGGGTTGAATCCGATCCAGGAGCTCCAGGTTCCCTGAGAGAAACGACGATGTAGAAACCAGCTTTATTGCTCCGAAAATTAAGCCTCCAACAAAAGCGATAGTGAGAAAACTCAATAACAGGGTGACAAAGTGAATGCCGAATATCCGACCGGTTCTAATATTCGCTGAAAATTTCGCGGTGCCGTATCTGTGATTGTTGTGAGAATAAGAGATCAAATTTCGATGTATATACGGAATTATTATTGAAAATACAAGAACGAATATCAGGAAAAAACCCCCTCCGATAATTGCCAGTAATTCAGGTGACGCCGAGCCCGGGTCATTAAAATCTATAGGGCCGAACTGAAGATAAAGTAAATAGCCTGCCACACCGATGAGTAAAAAAACTACAAATGGTATGACTAAAAAATTAAAGTAAGGTGTTGAGGCTTTGCCATCAAAACCAAAACGAATATTGCGGAAACTGCTGGCTCTGGCGTTGAATTTTAATGATCGCCAGATTGCCCATGGAAACAGCAGAACAATAGTGGCAAACGCTACGGCCGTAAGTGTAGCGCTGATTCCCTGGGACACTGTGTAGACAATTAGCAGTGCGGCAGCGATTAATCGGCCCACTACCAACTGCTTGCCAGTAGCATGATATTCAAACGTACTGCCATCTATTGTAGTGTTGCCGTAGAAGTAGCGCTTGGTTCTTACCTTGGCCCAGGCTGAGTAAATATAGAGTGTAATAATTGTCAGGAAAATATTGACAATCCATATTTTGAAGTACTCTGAGGTTTTGCCGTGAAACTCGACTGGATAGCGGGTTACAGTGCCTTGTTGATCGGGATGTGAGTTGTTCCCGTATTCACCATGAGTGTTGCGATCTCTGTAATCGTTACCTCGCGATGGGCGGACCTGTGAGCCAGTGTGGCCGTCTGCATAATGGTCTTGATTGTATGGTCTGCGTTCTTCATTACTGCGTTGATCCTGATGACGCTGATAAGGGTAGCGCTTATCTGGCTGCTGCTGTTGGTCAGGTTGTCGCCGGTCGGGATGCCTGCTGTCAGGCCTGCTGTCAGGGCGGGGGCGGTGATGGTCCTGGTGAGCATGTGGTCTGTGCTCATCGCGGCCACGCTGATTGCTTTGTGGAAGTGGATATCTGGATCTTGGGTCTGGCCGTGGTTCAGGCCTTAGTTCAGGCCTGGGATCCGGATCGTTGAAAGTTGGCTCTTTTCTACCGGGGTATTTTTTATCCGT
This sequence comes from uncultured Granulosicoccaceae bacterium, assembly GCA_964388065.1. Taxonomy (GTDB): domain Bacteria; phylum Pseudomonadota; class Gammaproteobacteria; order Granulosicoccales; family Granulosicoccaceae. Next base: position 2,962 of record CAYLZS010000141.1, on the reverse strand, counting down.
CACTGTCGTTTCCCGTACTGTCCTGGTGTAAAACCCGGCCTGCTACATTCGGCCATTATGCAGGGCTGGTTTTGAGGTCTGCCCAAAAGCTGAGTCTGCAGATCGATCTCAGGCAAACTGAAAACTGGTACCCTAAAGGGAACCTTACCAGAAAAATCGGTGGGTTATTCTGTATTGGATCAGTTTTCTGTGACCGCAAAACGCTCCGCGAGCAGTATGCCACCGACCACCAGAACAAGACCTGCCAGGTGGTACCAGTGGAATTTCTCACCAAGAATAGCAACCGCTAACAACGGACCGAAAATAGGCACGAGATTAATAAACTGACCGGCGCGGTTGCCACCGATAAGCTCAACCCCGCGCGCGTAGAAAATTTGTGCAACCAGGGTGGGAAACAGAATGATGTAGATCATAACAGCCCATCCTTTTAGTGGAGGAACCTCGAAGGGCTGTTGCTGCCACTCCCATAAACAAAATGGAATTGTCATAGCAAACGCACTGATTGAGATCATCCACATAAAAGTTAGCCAGTGAATATCCGGTCGCCATCTTAAGCCAATGGTGTAAGCCGCGTAGAAAACACACGCGAGCATCATAATGGCATCGCCGTAATTTAATCCTTCGGTAAAAAACAACCAGGGCTTGCCACCAGTCGTTGTAACCAGAACGCCAATGATCGAACACACAAGCCCGACAATTTGCAATGTGCTTGTACGCTGTGAGAACAGGAAAAAATTCGCCAGCATGATCATTATGGGCATCGAAGCCTGTTCGATACTGACATTGATAGCAGTGGTGTGATTGAGTGCCAGATACATCAGCAAATTAAACAGCGCCATACCAAAAGCACCCAGTGAAACCAGTACCGGCCAGTGTGCTTTAAGAGCTGCTGCATCCTGCTTCAGGTATTTCCATGCGAAGGGCAGCAGTAAGATTGCTGTGATTAACCAGCGTGCAGAGGTGATGGTAAAGGGCTGCCAGTCGTGGCTTGCCAGTTTGCCTGCAACCGAGTTACCACCCCACAGAAAAGTGGTAAAGGTGAGAAGTACATAGGCATTGCCAAAGAGCGATTTCATCAGTGCTGTGCAATTGTAAATTAGGTCTGAAGGCCGACACCCAAAAGCAAAAGGGGCAGCTCGCAAGCTGCCCCTTTTTTGAGGTTGAGTTGGTTTTACCTGAGAGTGTCAGACGTCGTCTGCGTCGTCAACAACAACCTGACCGGTTGCTCTGCGCCATAGAATGGCACCTGCCAGCCCGATTCCGAGAAACACACTATACAGGGACAACGCAAGCCACTGAATGGATGCGCCGCGGCTCGCGCCAACCCAGCCCTCCTGAAAGGAGAGGTAGGCGAGCGCACCAAACAAGATCAGCACGATCATAGTGCCAACAAAATCCAGCGCCTTCCACGCCGCAATCAGTAGTGCGATATGCAGCAGCGCTACAACAATTATTGCAAGTACTACCCAGGCATCGGCCTTGTCCGGCTGGGCCATCACCCAGTGGTAGACGGATTTGCCGGTTGGGTTATAGGTGCCAAATACGACGATAGCGGCGATTAAAATTCGAGTCAGTAAAACGCCGGGTGAAGAGTCTTGAATTGCTTTAAGCATTGATGGATTGTTTCCGTAAAATCTTCAAAATATTCAAATGTGAAGCTAGCAAATAGTCGTTCATTCGTCAGCGAATTGCCACTTTTGTAACTGTGATAACAGTTGCCAAACGAGTGAGTGTCTGTATTTTAGTCGCTTGCGGGAAATATTCCGGCTTTCATGACCATGCCCGGCACTGTTTTTCCCAGTTCCTGTTCAATCCATTCTGCAGCGTCAATAGCGAGCTCAAGCGACATACCGGTTTCGATCCCTGAGCGGTGCAGCATATACAGCAGGTCTTCGGTACTGATATTACCGGTAGCTCTGGGTGCAAACGGACACCCGCCAGTGCCACCAAAACTTGAATCCAGCGTGGTAGCGCCTGCCTGTACCGCAGCCCATGCGTTAGCAATGCCGGTATTGCGCGTATCGTGAAAATGAAGCCGTAGTGGCATGTCGGGCAGAAGTTGCTTAATTGCGTCGACGCGCTCGGTCACATCGGCAGGGGTTGCAACACCGATGGTGTCGGCTATGCCAATTTCAAATGGTTCGGCTTCAGCGCAGCGACTGACAACATCCAGCAAACGCGACAGCGGAACTTCTCCATCAAAAGGGCAACCGAAAGCGGTGGTTATGCAGACGCCTGTTTTGGTTTTTCCGGCGCTGTTTGCATGCTTCATTATTTCGCTGTAGTTGCGCAGAGTGCCATCTGTGTCGGTTCCCTGATTGCGTTCACCAAACGTATCGCTTGCGGTTACAACAATGTTGGCTTCATGCAACTCGGCTGCAACAACTCTTTCATAGCCGCGTTTGTTGAGTGCCAGACCGATGTAGCTTGTATTGTTGTCTCGTGGAAGCTGTGCTGCGACTTCATCTGCGTCGGCCATTTGCGGCACCAGTTTGGGGTTTACAAAACTGGTGACTTCAATGCGCGGTGCGCCGGCTTTAATGGCATGTTTTATCAGCTCTAGTTTCGCGCTGACCGACAGGATTTTTTTTTCGTTTTGAATGCCGTCGCGCGGCGAAACTTCGACTATTTCAATTGCTTGGCTCATGGCTGATTTTACCAGGGCTGATCGTAACCGGACGCGGATTTGAAACGGTAGTTTAGCAGTTATCTGTTGTTAACAGAGAGCCTGCAGAATTAGAGGTTACTTCAATGTGGCTCATCAGCTAAACCCGGGCCGGTTACTGTTTCGCTCATGCCGTTTGTTGAGCAATCACACCCTTGTAGCACCGGCATCAACACAGTAGTCTGAATCACTGAACGGTTAAAGAGCGTAATCATGCGAGATCAGGACGTAGTTGCGACTGAACTGATGGGTGATGTCTGGCCAGCCACGCAACCGGGTGAAGACCCGGTATTGTAT
>CAYLZS010000140.1:0-21062 GCA_964388065.1 uncultured Granulosicoccaceae bacterium | reverse complement strand
CGGCAAAAGTACGTGGCCAGAGATACCACCTTTTATGCTGGGGTTCTGTCATTAGGTTTAGTCGTATTTCAACACTGTTCGTTCCAGTACACTAGACCGCTGTATTGAACTTTGTGCGTACCAGCAGACCAGGTCCTGCATCTTCAAGGAATATTTCACCACTGTGAAGCTCCACAATCGCTTTGACAAGTGATAGTCCGAGGCCATGTCCGCTTGCACCACCGGTTGATCCTTCATAGCGATATAGACGGCGCAGTACACGAGATCTTTCTTCTTCGGGTAGCCCTGGGCCGTTGTCCCTGATGATCAGTGTTGGGTGTTGCGGATCACGCACTACGACAATGCGAATCAGTGAGCTGACAGGCGCGTACCGGGTTGCGTTTTCTACCAGGTTGACAATAGCCTGTTGGATCAGATCGGCGTCACCCTGAATGGTAGTGGCTCCTTCTCCGGTAACCTCAAACTCGAGCGATCGTTCTGCATCTTCAACCACTGGCTGGTAAATTTCGAACAGAACTTTGGCAACCTCAAGAAGATCGACGTCGGTAAACTGCGATCGCCGACGTCCGGATTCTATCTGAGAGATGCGAAGTAAGGCGTCAAAGATGGCACGTACATCATTGAGGCCATCTTGCACTACTTCCAGGGAATCCACCGCCGTTTTCCCGTCCCGATTGGATTGTATGGCCTCTTCAAGTGGAATCGCGACGCGATTTAATGGCGCGCGAAGATCATGTGCCATAACTGATGTGAGTTGCTGTAATGTGTTGACTGACTCCTGCAGCCGATCGAAAGACCGGTTGGTAACACTCGCAAGTCGGTCGATATCATCATCACCTTCAACCGGCATTCGTGCATCAAGGTCACCACAAGATAGTGACGTGACAACTCTGCCCAGTCGAATAAACCGTCTGCGCAAGACCCAGGATTGATGCAAACCTATCAATAGCGCGGGCAGCATACAAAGAGGCACCAGCCACACCAGTATTGCCAGTGCACTGCTGCGTGTTTCATCGACTTCGTACATACTGCGGCCAAATACTACACAGCCGTCGGCGTTTGGCTGACTGAGAAAACGGAAGCGCTCGTGCTGATCGGGGTCGACCTGCGCTTTGGGTATAGGTTCCAGTGCGCGCTCCGCTGGAGATTTGGATACGTCCAGCCAGAGATCATAGAATCCTTCTCTGCAGTCCAGGCCGCTGACGCTGCCGGAAATATTTACACCTTCCTGGTCCATCCATGCCCACACGCCCTCGTCGCGTACCGGTAGCGTCAGACGAAAACGCTGGACTATTTGACGTTCTTCATCGGACAGCAGTACAGAATTTAAAACAAGGGCTTTGTGTCGTGCGGTTAGTGAATCTTCAATACGGTTTTCCAGCCGTTCGACCAGAAACAGCCAGAAAACCGTGGCTAACAACAAGAGTGCAATTAGTGATGCGGCGGCTGAGACTAATCCTGACCTGAGTGCAACATCTCGGCGCAGATGTTTTAGAAGTGCTTTCGGGGATAAGGTCATGGTCTTTATTCAAACCCGGGGGACTACGCGTTACCTGACTTTGATTCACGGAAACAGGCTTTGAATTAAAGTATACGTGATGAATGCATTGGCGGTTGATCTTCCTGCCGTTGTGCTGCTCAATAAATTGTAAGCATTCCAAAGTGCAGTATGTCTCGATTTATCTATTAATCCACGGCCCCTGAAATAACCGGAATACCTGCAGTTAAACAGGTCGTTCGGACCAATTCACCTGAATCTTACAAAAAAGTATTTTTCGGACACAGTGCAGGCAAGCCTGGCAGGCGATAGTAGAGCTGACAGGTTGACAGACAGCTCTTCCAATTGTGAGCTCGAAAAATCTTTACCGAACTCACGCCAATGGCATAATTCTGTTGCAGACAGAGTCAACGCTTATCGAGGAGCTGAGATATTGAAAATATTATTGATAGAGGATGATCAGGAGACTGCAGAGTATGCCAATAACGGGCTCACTCAGGCAGGCCACGTTGTCGATGTATCGCACGATGGCAAAGAAGGAATGGTGCAGTGTATGCACTCTGAATACGACGTCTTGATTGTCGACCGGATGCTACCCGGTATGGATGGGCTGTCGCTTATAAAAGCAGTCAGAGCTGCAGGCATAAAGACCCCTGCATTGTTTTTGACTGCGATGTCCGGGGTGGATGACAGAGTTGCCGGCCTCGAGGCAGGCGGTGATGACTATCTGACAAAACCGTTCGCGTTCTCTGAACTACTTGCCCGAGTGAATGCACTGGGCCGCAGGCCGGTAGAATCAAAAGAAATTACTCAAATGCAGGTGGGGGATCTCTCAATTGATTTGCTTAAGCGAACGGTCAAACGAGGAGATGTTGATATTGATCTCCAGCCCCGTGAATTTCTACTACTCGAAGTATTGATGCGAAACGAAGGCAGAGTGGTTAGTCGAACGATGTTACTGGAAAAAGTATGGGATTTTCATTTTGATCCCAAGACGAGTGTTGTTGAAACACACATCAGCCGTTTGAGAACCAAGATTGACAAACCGTTTGATGTTCAGCTTTTGCACACAATGCGAAATATCGGGTATAGCCTGCACACGCCACGATAGGTTTTTATTTGGGTTTGCAATGAGATGTCGCAGTGACTGAATTTAGCAAAAAATTAACCGGTATTCCTTTTAGAGCAGGGTTTCTGTTTACGCTCCTTTATCTAATTTTCTTAGCGATTGGCGCTTTTATGTTTTACGTCAATATGCATGGCAAATTGCTTGGTCAGATAGATCGGCAACTATTGCAGCGGTATGAAAATATTCATACCGTCTATGAAGTTAAAGGTATGGACGCCGTAACTAAAGAGCTGGGATTAACTCCGTCTGATGCATTAAAGCAACGCGATTTTAATTTTCGGGTTACCGGTGCTGACGGTGAAACGCTATTGGGAAATATAGCCGGCTTTGAACAAAGAAACGGTCACTACGAAGCGGATGCAGAGGTATCGGGATCAGGGGATACGGAGGGATATCGTTTTTATACCGACAAACTTGGAGATAATAACCTCACAATTGGGCTCAATGATCAAACGCTGCACAACTTACGCGGGAGTGTGGTTTCGAGTTTTCTGCTGACCTTTTTTTTCACTACATTACTTGTTTTGCCAGTTGCCATGTTGCTGGCCAGTCGCTCGCGTGCCCGAGTGAGAAGTATGGCGCAGAGTATGAAAGTTGTGGGTAACGGAAACCTGAGTGAGCGGTTGTCGATCAGTCATCGTGACGATGACATTGATCAGTTATCTGGTGAAATTAACAACGCATTGGTACTGCTCCAGAAACAGTCGATCGGGATGGAGAAAGTGAGTACGAATATAGCGCATGATCTCAAAACCCCTTTAAACCGTTTGAATATAAAAATTGAAGAAGCCATTGGTTTAGTTGATCCGGATGCACCAGTTTTGGAAAAACTGGAAGCCGCCAGTGAAGAATCCAGACACATCAACGAAACTTTTGAGTTGCTGCTGAGGATTACACAAATTGAGGCTGGCGCTTGTAAGGCGAGCTTTACCGAAACAGATATTAATTCTGTACTGCGTAAGGCATACGAAGTATACGAAGTAGTCGCAGAGGAAAATCAACAACAGATATCAATTGACTTACATGAGGACACACTGGCAGTTATGGGTGATGAGGGATTGTTACTGCAATTGGTAGTCAATCTCATTGAAAACGCTATCAGGCACTGCCCGTCGCAAGCGAACATAGCGGTCAGTGCAGGGCTGCTGGACAATAGTCCCTGGATTAAAATTTGTGATACCGGACCGGGAATCCCGCAGGGTGACCGGGAGCGAGTATTTGAACGGCTTTTCCGCCTTGAAGACAGTCGTACGTCCAAAGGAACGGGGCTTGGTCTTAGTCTTGTCAAAGCGATAGTCAATGTACACAATGGCTCGATATCCCTGACCGATAATGAGCCGGGTCTGTGCGTAAAAATACTGTTTAAAGCTAACCACTAGCCTGCAAATGCTGCTGGGATGCCATGTCAGTTGCCTTCGCCAGGCAAGCAGGCGCCGCGAGGCACAAAAGCGCTCGTGGCACACAGGGACCATCGTATGCATGCATTTAATGTCGGCATTCCCAGCACAAGCTTTTACTGGCTAATTGCTGAATTTGAAGCCTCCAAAGCCATCAAAGGAGGCAGATTTTCTGGGAAATGCCTAAAAATATATGAAACTTACAAAAGTGTATTTTTCAGGCAATAGCGGTGAAAGCCTGGTGAGCGATAGTAAAGCCATGGAGACGCAAGACAGCAGTCGCCAATTTTTTAACCACTTTACTTAACGCAAGGAATAATCATGAGACTTTTACAACGAGTAAAAACATTATTAACGGGCGTTGCGGTTGCTTTACTGCTCGCGTCAACAACATTTGCAGAACCTGCGTTTGCCAAAAACTCTGGCATTCATCATGGCGGCAAGTTTCACAGTGACTTCTATTTAGACTGGGGTCATGGCAAAGGTAATCACCACCATTTTAAAAACCGACATTTCTTCGGCAAAAAAGGCTTTGGTCACCGCAAACACAAATTTAGTCGCAACTTTGGACACAGCAAAAAAGGTGTATTCAAAAAGCGCCGAGGTTTTGGCCACAGCAAAAAAGGTGTATTTAAAAAACATCGCGGCTTCAACCGCAGCAGGTCTTTCGGTGGTCGCCGGGGTTTCGGCAGGTCTTTCCGACGCCACTAAAGACAGGCTTGTTTAGTGATTAGTAGTGATTGAGGGTGCTTCCGTTCGGCAGCACCTTTTTTTATTTTATCAGGTTTATTTATTAACCTGGCTTGCGTAAATCAGGAAGGCAACGTCTCTGCATCGGCCAATGACTGATGATTTCTGTAGTAATAGGAAAACATTGTTCTGATACTTTCTTTACCCAAACCAAACTCTTGCAGGGTATATTTGTGCTTGTTTTGAGGGTTTTTACTGATGTAGCGCTGTAATGCGGCCTCAAACTCGGCGCTGTATTCAAGGTTTAGTTCTTTATATAGATTTTTAACCACACCGATAGGATTGGAGACTAAGTCTGAGTAGTAGATGTCGCTTATTGCCTGATCCGGGTGTTGGTTGCGATAGTCCTGCATACGGCTTAGAGCCAGTTGCCAGTATCGTTGCCAGTCTTTTGCAATCTCGTGCGGGTTAAGCGCATCGCTGAAAGCGGCTCGGACTACATTGGCATGACTGGAAATAGATGCAATCACTTTAAGTGGGTCGCGATGCGTCTGGATAATTTTTGCGTCGGGGTATACCTGCATTAACGCATCGATATCGTATAAATGCCCCGGTGCTTTTAACAACCAACGTTCAGATTTTCTTTGCATTTGCAGGTGTTGCAAAAAAGATTTGTGATAGCCATAGGTCGGTACCATGTCGCGCTGTTCCAGCCTGGCCTGATAGGTGGGTAAGTTATAGGTTGTGTGAAACTGAATGCTGGCAAATGCATTAGTGGTGATTGCAATGCACTCCTGCGGCAGATCTGCTTTTAAGGCATGAATAGAATCAAACTTTGGCGCTAGTCTGTCGAACCATTTCAAATCTTTTTCGCATTGTGAAATACGATTGTCTAACGGAATGTCTTTAGTGCGGGGAGGTGGCGAGGGATACATTACCTCCCAGGTAATAGGGGTGCGAGTGTTAGGGTCTTCGGCCATCAGGGCATGCAAAAAAGTAGTGCCGCTGCGCGGTAAGCCGGTGATAAAAATGGGGCGTTTAATTTTTTGTCTGTCGATGTCTGGCAAATTTTTGCGATCGTTTTCGATGGCTAATCGATTGCATAATAATCGGTGCAAATAGGTGACGGCTGATATCTCGCCGATGGTATTGAGCTCGGCTTCTTCTCGCAGTGATTGAATCAGAATTTCGAGATCGGTGAGAAAGTCCATGTTTCCGAAATCATCAAGTCCGGTGGAACGTCTGGCCTTTTCAAGCAAGTGTTCGGCGTTTAAAGACGGCTCTATTCCAATTCGCCTGCCAATACTACCGAGAGCATTGGTAGCTCTGTAGAGTATTGGTCGATGTGCGTAGTGGTGAGTCATACGTTAGGATTATTTCGCATTAAATTTGGGCCTGAGTTCAGTGTACAAAAACATAGGTTGTCAGGTCTTGCAACACCAGTCGATAAAAAAGCAGGAATAAATGGCAGGTTGTTCACTGCTACATGAGCGAAAGATTTGTCACCGATGCTGTACTGCAAGACTTGACTCCTTGTGTTCTTACCTTTTTATTCCCGAAGACCCAATCAAATGAAAGTTACATCCAAACACTGATCTCACTGCTACAAGTTGCCCCGGGCAGCGATAGTGTATCTCGTATCCCCTGATCTCTCTTGCGCAACTGCGTTATTGTTGCTGGAGTGGTCAGGAAGATTGCCAGGATGAATTTGATCTTAAGGATTGCGGGATCACTATCCACTACGTCAACAGTATACTGAAGGAGATGTGTATCCAGTACCGGAGATACTCAGGTTGTTTGCTGGAGTTGACTATCCGTATCTGATAAATTGACATATCAAATAAATGGTCGATATCAATTAAAGTAGTGATTAGAAGCAAACCACGAATAGCAGCGCGGGCCTTCAGTTTGTGAGGTAATTGCGGGAGAGCCCGGGTGTGTTTCCATGACACAAGGCCACTCGTTAGCCTTCGACTAAATGGATCCGGGTAGTGGAACTTTCAGCCAAAGGTAAAGTCACAATTTTGGCCTGGGGAAAAACGCGACCGGGCTTTCTGAGATCGCTATTCAGGTGCTTTGCCTTACTTTATCTGCAACCTGTTCGCAGCGCCAGAACAGGCTTGCTGATTGCTTTATTCTGTCGCGATATTGATAAAGGGTTAAAACTGCAGTGTATGAACCCCGACACGGCTTCTTCTGGAGGTACATGTGCCTTTGACCGCCATGAACGATAACAAGCAAACACTGGTCGATGCGATTGCCAACGAGGAATTGCCATCACTCTGGCGCTTTGCGTTACAACTAACGCGTGACAAACACGATGCTGAAGATCTTGTTCAGCGTACTTGCGTGCGTGCCATTGAGCAGACCGACAAATACAACGATTCCGGCAAACTGAAAAGCTGGCTGTTTCGGATTGCTCACAATACCTGGAGAAATGAGCTACGCTCAAGGGCGATCCGTCTAAGAGGTGATTTGCTCGCTGTCAATCCGGAAGGTCTGGATGAAACCGAATATGGTCGTGACGCATCGACCCCGGAGGCCCGTCTTGAGTTTCAGCAGGTCATCAGCGCAGTAGAGGCCTTGCCGGAGGGTCAGAGGCTGGTGACCCAGCTGGTGTGTGTCAACGGATTCAGTTACTCAGAGACGGCGACCATCCTTGATGTTGCTGTTGGCACGGTCATGAGTCGCCTGGCCAGAGCACGAGTTGCGATTGGAGAGCAGTTTATCAACGATGATTTTGCGGGCCAACAACAAAAATCAGTACCCACAATGTACGCAAGCACTGTTAGACAACGATGATGGTCCAGATTGAAGACATTCGCGCCTGGGTAGATGGCGAGCTGGACGAGCCTAAGGCAAGCCAGGTCGGTCAGGCTGTTTTGGCCGATGAAAACCTGCAGCAGACTGCTGACAAATTGCGTGCGTCGCTACTACCCTACCGCGAAGCATACGAGCGGGCATCGGTACCGGATGTACCAGCAAGCCTGCGCGCAAGCATAGAGGCCCTGCAAAGTGCACCGGATCGGAGCACGGTGGATCAAAGTCCAAATGTTCAGGATATCGGGTCAGCTGTTACGCCTGACAATAACGCGCTTAAAATGTTCGGCATCGCAGCCAGTGTGTTGGTCGCCGCGTTAGTCGGGTATCTGGCAGGCGCTAACAAAACTACTACGCAGAGTGCCCCCGATACATCTGCATCAGTTGTTGCACCAGAGCCGTCGGACAACTTTGCCGAAACAGTTGCGGCCTACCAGAAATTTTATGTACGCGAAACGCTCAAAGGTACAGTAGCCCCGAATCCTGAAAAGGTTACAGCGAGATTTGCCAGCCAGACCGGTATGCAGGTAGTCATTCCGGAGCTTGAAGGTTATGAATTCATGCGTGCACAGCGCCTGTCGATTAATGGTGAATTGCTGTTGCAGCTGGTCTATCTTGGAGCCGAAGGCAGGCCGCTGGCTCTGTGCTACTACGCGGCTGCACCTGAAAAAGAAGAAGGAAAAACGGAATTAACCACATTGGGAATGCATCATGGTTTGAATACCGCAGAGTGGCGACATAAAGGTCACCGCTTTGTGATTGTGTCCGATGCTTCAGAGAAGAAGTTAACCGAGCTTTCAGAGTCGACTCGGCAGCAGTGGAGTAGCTGAGCGCTCTTCAACTGGAATTTGGAATTGGAATTCGGTACCACCAACTAGTTGTTAGGATGATCCTGGTTGTTAAGAGGATCATAAGAAAATAAAAAATTGGTTTTACCCAGTGGCGCGTGGCATGCCGCACAAGCGTCAAGGTTTGTATCTGCTACGCTGCCGTCAGGGTTAAATGCTGCGTACTCCCAGTTTCCGTTGCGTATGGCCGATGGATATTGATCGCCCCATCCCCTCTCTCTTTGCATGACGCCAATCAACGCTAACCTGTCTATGATTCTGCGACCCAGTGATGAGGTAATGACTTCATTTTCGTCATCCAGTTTGGCTTTGTATATCTCTGCCACCAATATAGAACCGAAGGGTAACTTTCCGTCGACAGTCGGACCTTGCATTGCGATGTCGTTTGCGAACAGCCGAATGACCTCATCAGGGTTTTGCACTCGATCAAGACTTAGGTAGTTAGTGTAGGTTTGGCGATAATTTTTGGGAAAGGGTATTTTTTGGCCATCTCCTGATGCAGTTGAAGAAATCACCAGGGATACCGCGCCAAACAAAATAAAAAGCCTTGGCATCAGATTGTCCTTAAATTTGTACAGAATATAGCTCCAATTTAGAACGGTGCTGCAGACAAACTATGGTCTCTGAGGTTAGAAACCGTTCACTCTTGTGCTTTTGTTAACTCTCGAACACAAGTTAACGCTGCAACAATAGAATAGCATTATAAATCACTGTACTTGCTTTTTTACACAATAGTCTGGAAGACAAATCACAAATTGTAACGGAGCGGTATTTTATTCATGATTACACGTCTTCACAGGGGGTCGGGGTGGAATTTTTCCGGTCTTCATATGATTCGAACGTTCGAGATCGAGCCAGGTGTTGTACAAAATTACAGTATTTAATTGGCTTATAGAGAAATTCCCATGCCTGCCTTTTCTACAGCGCAAAGGATTGAGCGCGCTATTGCACGCTTTAGACCGCAACAGGTAGGATTTGAGTACAAAAAGAGGAGGAGGTACTGATGATTCCCAATTTCCACCGTTATTCTTTACGGTATAAAAATTTAAATGATAACCACATCAGTTTGCATTTTTATCATAGAAGCTAATGAGCTACTTCAAGTCGGTTGCCGGTCAGGAAAAAACCGGCCCTGATCTCAAGATATCTGTACTGGGTGATAGCTTAACAACCGGTTTTTATTTATCGCGATATTTACCGTCGATATGGCGAGCAAGGACAAAATACCTTTCCAACTGGTTTTTTGATGATGAGAGTGTTGTAGATTCAGTTGTAGGCCGTTTTGGGTTACTTGGCAATACTACAGCATACAATTTCTCACGATCTTCAGCTCATGTTGATGAGTGCGCAATTAAGTCAAAGCTTATCGGAAAAGCTATGGGAGTTCGGCACTTTGCAGAGCAGGTTGATGGGTTGCTTTCATTACATCGATTTCCAGATATCACTCTGCTTGGATCGAACATAACAATGTCGATTGGGTGGAGTCGTTCAATTTTGAACATGGTAACGATGTTGAACAGGGTCTGGAGGAACTGGTTGAGAGTTTTACAAAGGCTTATCGCAGTCAATTGAGACGAATTGTAGCCGCGGCTTCCAAAGCGGCACACCCCACGACAATAGTTGTTTTTGGGCTTATTAATTTTGGATATTTTTTCAGGCGAGAGAAGTAGTGGAGGCGCGAAAAAAAACCAATCCGACACTTTATCCGTATCTTGAACGAAGTGCTTTGTTGTTTCCTTCTTTTGAATCTAAGTATAGAAAAGAAACCATTGCACTTGCTGTTACTTACTATTTATGGATAAAGGAGCTGGTAAAAGAAATGCAGTCGGATGTGAAAAACAATTCAAAGCTCTTGTATTCGAGTGCATTGGCGAAGGCAGATATTGGCTATCCGGAATCTCTTTCACACTTTGATGCCTGGCATCCATCAATTCGTGGGTATAAAACACTTGCGGATGCTGCATATCAGGACATTGGAGAACATGTAGAGTTGCACTTTAAAAAATCCCGGAAGCGCTAATTAAATCATTAAGTGTCGGTCTATTCGGTCATTAAGTATGATCTTCATTGAGGAGTTGTCTTAAAATCTCCATTTCCGTCTCCAGAGAATCCGCATTGGCTGTCTCTTGTTGAACGACTGAATGGTGCAATATCTCTGTTACTTCGCGGAGGATTGTTTTGTTGGTACAGAGGGGCTTAAGCAGTGGCCAGCGTGCTACAGCAAATGTTCTCAATGGCCTGTAGATTGTATAGATGGGTGCTTTATAGTCAAATGCTGTTGTCAGTACATCGAGAAAATTGTTCCATTCTTCACCATTCACGTGTTCTGTTTCAGCTACGTCTCTGAAGAGTGTTAGCCTGAGTGCGTCCCAATCAGCCTGTAGAGTCGGGTTATTCATACTTTTTTCAGATCAGCTATGGCTAAATGACGCTTGAATCTTTCGGTAATTAGGTCAGGCTTTGTATTCCATTCATTGTAAGTTACCGGTATGCACATTAAGCCTGCGCGAAATAACATTGCATATGATTCGTTGGTGAGGGCGGACTTATTGGCCTTTTGCTTAAAGCCGATCAGATCAAGTCCTAGTTTAGCTTTCTTGGCTCTGACAAGAATATTGATGTTTATTTCGCCTATTTCAACATCAAAATCGACAGATTCGAGAGCTATATCTTTGGAGAGTGTTGCAAGCAGGCTCCTTGCTTCACTATTTAGTTCTTTAGACTGAGTTGCGCGGGTGTCTTCGAAATCTCGGACCACCCACTGCAGGTACTGGCCAAAAAGTGATTTTTGATCAAATTTATCGAGATCGCGTGATATAAAAAGCACCTGCTTTTTACGTGCCCGTGTGATGCTGACATTCAATAAATCAGAGCGTGATAAAAATCCGATAGCGCCTCCGGGTGAGTGATTATCTACAACAGCTGACATCAAAACAATATCTCGTTCTTCGCCCTGTAATTCATGTGCAGTACCGATCAAGAGATGAGAACGCTCGCGTTCTGCTCCACTGATTTCTTTTTCAAATAGTTTCTGTAAATGATCACACTGGGCACGAAATGGGGATAGTACTGCGATTGATGGGCAAGACTGATTGTTTGAGACTGATTTTAGTAGTTGTTGAAAGTAGTGTAGCAACACCTTCGCTTCGTGTGGGTTATGTCCTGTTGACTGTAGAATACCATTGCTGACATGAATACACTCAATCGGATTTTCGATATTGTGAAGTGTTATTTGCGTGAGTAGCTTGAGTTGATTTTGGTAAAATGCCTTGTTGCTGAATCCTATAATAGCCGGGGCACTTCTAAAATGTTCATCCAGAAATTGACCGGCACTCGCCGAATGCAAATTTTCGTTGGCCCAATCCAGTACACTGGTATTTCTGAAACCAGGCAGGGCTACACTATTTTCAAAATACCCGGACTGTCGCTGCATAAGCTCGTATTCTGTTGCAACTGGCAAAAACGACACGTGTCTTAGTTGTTCAGTATCTCCCATGATTACTGCTCGTCGTGCTCTTTGTAGTGCCGGTAAGCCACTGGCCATATCTGCCTGTGATGCTTCATCAATAATAACCAAATCGAACAATGATTGATCGAGAGGGAGAAGATGATTTAAATCTGATAAGGTAGTTACCCACACAGGCAGAGTTTTTAGTAACTGAGAGTAGTCGATAGTTTCCTGTAGCTGTCGTTGTCTGAATTCACGTGCTGTAAAACTGTCTGCGAGATTTGATAAAGTACGCCGGTCATTTTTTAGCACAAGCCCGGTTTGGTATTGCACTTTTAACTGTATAGACTCTCGAACCAGATCATCCCGTTTGTCCAGAAGGTTATTTCTCGCCTCTATAGCGTCTGCCAGTGAATCGGTGTCTCTATCTGAGATTAAATCAGAGGGCTTGAGAAAGATAGCGGTTACCTTTGACCAGGTTATCGCTATTTTTCGGGAAAGCAGAATGTTACCGCCTGCAATCGATGTTTTATGTTCGATATGGTGATTAAGCCATCGCTTTGCTCTGTCTATTTGTGCCAGTTTTTTTCTGTTGCGCTTAATTCCGACGCGCATGGATTTTAAAGGACTTTCGGTTGATAAATACTCGGTAACCTGGGGATGTGGTTTGGATAAGTTTACTGACCCGCGTTGTATAGTGGACTGGAATCGGCGTTTCAATTCTTTTCGATCAGAGTGCGTCCCTGCGTTGACCATTGCACCGGCAAGCCAGAGATGGTCACTCAGAAATCTGGTTACCACATCTACCGCCGCTTTGTTGCGTGCACATATCAATACAGATTCGCCAGATGCGACTGTATTGGCAGTCATCATAGCTAAAGTATGTGTTTTACCGCATCCTGGAGGACCGAATACGACGCTCAGATCGTATTTCTGCGCTGCTGCAACTGCACGCGACTGAGCGACCGACAGTGCACCGATGACGCGATTGTGTTTGCTATCAACGACCACTTTTTTTGTAGATGAACTTTTAAGAGAAGAGTTTTTATCCAAACTACGTGACAACTGCTGAATTGGTGGTGAGAAATGATCTGCTAATTGTAGTTGACCAAGTTCGTGAAGAATTCCCATAGATTGTTTCGAGCGACGTGACAGCAACACAACAGTGGAGCAATACATAACTGGCGAATTTTTCTCAGTTATATGATCTGTATTGCTTTGTTCAATGTCCACACTCTTTGGGGGAAGGGTTATGCAAAATGGATAGCGGGAAAAACCTTCAATCTGTAAATTCGGTATCGCGATCTGAAGACAATGTTCCAGTTGTGCGATTGCTGCTTTATCAAGCGCAGTAGTGCTGATTATCTTTTGTAGCTGCTCTGCAACGCTTTCTAATTGTTCTGGTTCAGCTATTAGTTGTTCAAGCAATATTCGGTTTACAAATAGTGTTGAATCACCGGTTGAGCTGCCGGCTTGTTCGAGTTCTTCGTCCCAGGGTTCGAACTCTGTTAAGAATAACGGTAACATTTCTGTCTTTGTACCGCTCTGATAATCAGATAACTGTATCGGAAACAATCCGTAAATAATTGATGTGCCGCGCACGTGCCGTTTAAGTGCCGCGTTTAGTTTCTTGCGCTTCTGACTAGTCAGGTGTGGTCTGGCAGTAAGGCGACTTGCCACCGTGTCTATATCGCACTCAAATGCCGCGAGAGTGCTGCCGCCGTGTACGCTGACAGTGTTAGAGTTGGAGAACTCCCAGGCAAAACAAGCATGCAGGTACGCCGCCAGAGCTGCTATGTGATTTCGATCGTTGGGTACCGTCTGCATATAGTTTGGCCATGCGCATTTATATTGCTTTATTCCTTTCGTACACTGCTATTTAATTCAATGTCTTTCGCAGTGTAAGTTGTGTCCTTTACCTCGAGCGAGGCCCTCGGTTAAAGTAAGACATTTCTCGGTGGTGCATTGGATACCAAAATTTACCGAAAGTTATGTAAGTAGCTACGGATTAAATTTTATCAGGTAGCGGGCAGGCCACAATTTACCTGTAATCCAGAAGGCCTTTTTCTTAGCATCGTAGGCAATACCGTTTAGCACGCGCTCGTCATTTTTGGAGGTGTGTTTTTCAGCGATATCCGTCAGGTCGTAGACATGCTCTAATTTGCCGGTGAGTGGATTAATCTTAACAATTTGCGTGCTGCCCCAAATGTTTGCCCAGATATATCCTTCGGCGTATTCGAGTTCGTTTATACGACGAACAGAGTGTTGTTTGCTGGTGACATTGATTTCGCGTATTACATTGAATGTTTTAGGGTCACGGAAGGTGATCGTATCACTGCCGTTGCTCATGATTAGTTGCTTGCCATTGTTGGCTATTCCCCAGCCAGGTCCTTCGTAGAAAATCTCGCGCTTAACGGACAGGTTATCGGGGTTGAGAATAAATAGTGTATTTTCTCTCCAGGTTAGAACGAATAGTTCGTCTGACAAGAGAGTTAGCCCTTCTGCAAAATATTTATCCGGCAACGATGTTTCAAGTAATGCTGTATCGTTGGCAGGGTGGTATTTTCTTACTCGTGACTGACCATACAGTCCGCTGGTTTCGTACATTAACCCGTTGAATAGTTCCAGCCCCTGGGTGAAGTAGGAGTCGTCATGTGCGACCGTTTCTAAAATCTGGTATTGGCTGTTTTCTCTTGCCTGTGTTATCTGTGCAAAAAATACGCTGCAAATGATTAGGAGGAGATATAAACGCATAGGAAAGTATATTTAAAAATTGGCGTCTGATAATTTGTGATGGATCAGGCTGTTTGAAACGCTTTACATATGCCCACAAAAACTTCCGGAATCAGATTAACGAACGATTGAAAGACCGATGAGGTTTTTGATCGCATATTGGCTTCGGCACCTCTATTTCAACAGGGTTTCGTCCCTGTAGCACTCTTTATTACTGGTTTTCAGCTACTTTGGCGCTTTTGTAAATCGAAGGTACGGGAAGACTGCGTCGAATGAACCGAACTTAGCTTTGGCATCATCGTCACTAACTGTTGGCGGGATAATAACGTCTTCACCGGTATTCCAATTTGCCGGAGTGGCCACACCTTGTGACGCCGTTGTTTGAAGTGCATCGAGTGCACGCAATATCTCGGCAAAGTTCCGCCCGACTGTCATGGGGTAGGTCATTGCGAGTTTCAGTTGCTTGTCTGGACCAATGATAAACACAGAGCGTACTGTCGCACTGTCAGCTGGTGTTCTTCCGTCTGGCAGGTACGCCTCCGCGGGTAGCATGTCGAACTGTTTTGAAACCTCTAACCCGACGTCAGCAATTATAGGAAAGCCGGCTTTGGATTTGGCGAACGTTTCGATGTCGCCCTTCCATTTTTTGTGGTCTTTCGCACTGTCTACTGATACCCCGATGACTTTGGTATTGCGTTTCTCCCACTCCCCCATCAGTTGGGCGACAGCGCCAAACTCGGTTGTGCAAACCGGCGTAAAATCTTTCGGATGTGAAAAAAGGATGGCCCAGCTATCGCCTATCCATTCGTGGAAATTGATTGGGCCCAGGTCGGTTTCTGCAGAAAAGTCAGGGACCGTTGCGTTTATTCTCAGACTCATTTTATTTGCCCGTTTCTTGAGTGGTTGTGGTGTGCACCTCAATAGCTTCGGTGTGCCGCCTGTCATCGATATTATGTCACAACGATATGCGTATTCTCGCCCGTATTCAGAAATTACACCAGGTGATGGTAGCCGTCTGGTTCTGTAGCTCTGTTGCTATCTATTTTTTCTCCAGTTGCGGCGGGCATGGTGCCGATCAAAATTAGTTGTTATTTGTTCGGCTTTGGGATGTGGTATCGATCGCACGGTGAAGTTACTGAATTGAGGCTGAACAAGTGACTAAGCTACCAGTACAACTACCCGGAGATTAGGGAATTTTTCCAGTGCCTGGCAGCAGTCAGCGAGACTGTTGCAACAAACGATTATGGCCATTTTTATGTAACAAAAAGAGCTAGAAAAATTGACTCGACTGACTATTCTTAATTGAGCAGGCTGGAAAATGACTGCCTACGAATTCGTTCGACAAGGAAAACGCAAAAACTATGTCGCAATTAAATGAAGCCCAGCGGATTGAGTCTCTTCGCAGGCTCAGAGTGCTCGACACACCTGAAGAATCGGTTATCGATGGTTTGGTGCAGGTCGCAGCATCGGTGTGCGATGTGCCTATCTCTTTGATTTCCCTGGTTGACACCGATCGACAGTGGTTTAAGTCCAATCTGGGTCTGCCTGGCATCACTGAAACACCGCGTGAAGTAGCCTTCTGCAGTCACGCCATAGAATCAACTGACTTGCTTGAAGTGCCGGATGCGTCTGCTGACCCGCGTTTTTCATCCAGCACACTGGTGACCGGTGATACGGATATCCGGTTTTACGCGGGCCAGCCATTGCGACTGAGCGATGGTGCACAGGTAGGTACATTGTGTGTGATGGACCGCGTGCCAAGAGCGCTTAGTCAGTCGCAACGCAGTGTACTTGCGCGTCTTGCCAATGCGGCGGTTCAAATTCTTGAGTCGCGACACCTGAATGAAGATTTGCTGGCCAGTCAGGAACGCTTTCGAACGCTTTGCGAAACGCTCCATCGCAGCGAACAGTTTCTGACGCAAACCGGCCGAGTAGCCAACGTCGGTGGTTGGGAATTTGATATTGCCAGTCGTAAGTTAAGCTGGACTGCACAAACCTGCATCATCCACGGACTGGATCCGGATCACAGGCCTGATTCCGAGACGGCGCTGGATTTTTACGCCGACGAGGGGCGACCGGCGATTAGGGAAGCAGTTAAATCCGCTATCACAACGGGTAAGGGCTGGGATTTGGAGTTGCCCCTCATCCAGGCGACTGGTAAGCGCATATGGGTTCGTTCCCAGGGCACAGTCGAGTTTGAGGGAGATAAACCGGTCCGATTGATTGGTGCATTTCAGGACATCACAGAACGACGGCAGCAACTGCAGGCTTTGGAAAGTGCCCACGACCGGGTAACCATTGCAACTCGCAGTGGCAATATAGGGGTGTGGGACTGGAATATTGCAGACGCCAAATCGACATGGACAGTAGAGATGTATGGGCTTTACGGGTTGCAGTACTCACCTGAGCCGGTAAGTTACGAGTTCTGGCTGGCCTGTGTCCATCCTGAAGATCGACAAATGGCTGAAGCAGACCTGCATCGCGCTATTCAAAACGATGACCCGCTGGACTCAGAATTCAGGGTGCTTTGGAAAGATGGCAGCGTTCACTATCTCAAAACTGCCGGAAAAATAAAGCGGGACAGTAACGGCAAAGCGATCCGTATTCTGGGTGTTAACTGGGACGTCACACCTTTGCGTCAGACAAGCAATGAACTGGCTGAGCAACATGAATTGCTGCGGGTAACACTCCGATCGATTGGCGATGCAGTGATAACCACGGATGCCGAAGGTCTTGTAACCTGGATGAATCCGGTAGCCGAGCAGATGACCGGCTGGAGCACAGACGCTGCGACTGATCGCCCGGTAAGTGAAATTTATGGCATTGTAGACGAGGCCACCAGAGGGTTTACTGTTAATCCTGTGGTCACCTGTTTGAAGACAGGCAATTCAGTGACGCACAAGCAGCAGACGCTATTGGTATCCCGAAATGGTACCGAGTATGGCATCGAAGATACGGTATCTCCTATTCGCAGTGAGCATGATGAAATACTGGGCGCTGTACTGGTTTTTCATGATGTAACTGAGGCCAGGCGTCTTTCCGATGAAATGAATTATCGCGCAACTCACGACTCGTTAACCAACCTTACAAATCGTGCTGAATTTGAAATCCGGTTAAACGAAACACTCGAGCAAGCTAAGAAGTCGAATAGTGAAAATGCGCTGATGTACCTGGATCTTGATCAGTTCAAATTGGTTAATGATGCTTGTGGTCATTCAGTGGGAGACCAGCTATTACAACAAATCTCGAAACTATTGAGTCAGAGTATTCGTGGCTCGGATACTCTCGCAAGACTTGGTGGCGATGAGTTCGGTGTAATACTGGTTGACTGCGATATTTCCAGAGCAAAACTGATTGCACAAAAAATGTGCGACAACATTGATGAATTTCGCTTTATACACAATGAACAGCGATATCGAATTGGAGCAAGTATTGGTGTAGTGCCACTCGATAATCGATGGGATCTTGCTGTAACGGCAATGCAGGCAGCAGATTTTTCCTGCTACACAGCAAAGGAAGCGGGTCGAAACCGGGTGCATGAGTGGATTGATTCTGATGAAAAGATGCAGACTCGCCGAGATGATATGCAGTGGGCTTCGCGGCTGGAACAGGCTATCGATGAAAATCACTTTGAACTGTACGTTCAGCGCATTGAGCAACTGACGGGACAGACAGAGGGAATTCATGCAGAAGTGCTGATTCGCCTGATAGACGAGGCAAACCAGGTGATTCTTCCCAATGTTTTTCTGCCAGCTGCCGAGCGATTTCATCTGGCGACCAGAATTGATCGCTGGGTGCTGGAACACTCCATTAAGCATCTTGTTGGCATGGCGGATTTTCGCAACGTCTCCATGCTTTGCATAAACCTGTCTGGTCAGTCTGTTGGCGATAAAGAGTTTCATCGCGAAGCTATTGCCATGCTTACAGAAGCTGGCGCTGAAGTTTGTAGCAGAATTTGTCTTGAAATAACCGAGACCGTCGCAATCACCAACATAGCCGACGCTACGAATTTTATTTCACAGGTTAGAGTGCTGGGAGTTAAGTTTGCGCTGGATGACTTTGGATCTGGTGTTTCGTCGTTTGGGTATCTGAAAATGCTCGATATAGATATTCTTAAGATAGACGGGCAATTTATTACCGGAATGATTGAAGATAAACTTGATGCAGCAGCAGTTCGCTGTTTTGTAGAAGTAGCCGATGCACTGAAATTAAAGACAGTTGCAGAGTATGTAAAGAGCGAGGAAATGCTGGCGCGTGTCAAATCACTTGGAATCGACTTCGCTCAAGGCTACTTGCTTCATATGCCGAAACCTATTGAATCAGTGTTTTCAGCCATCAGTGTGTCACGAGAACAAGTGATGGGGAAAAAACATAAGAACCAGGTTGTTCAGCGAAAAAGTAGTTACCAGGCGACACCAATACAGTAGCGGATGACCAGTAGCGAAGGTGCTTTGAAGTGAGCCAGGTGCCGAGGCTGTGAGAAGTGAGCCGGCGAAGTAAAGAAGAGGGAGTGGCGTAAAAGCCTGATATAGAGAGTCAGGCCCGGTATGAGCTACGCAGGCAGTTCTGCTGGAGAACTGCCTGCGTTCACATTCTGGCAGAACCAGACATCGCCCTTAGCGGAGACCGATGGCTGGCTGCGTAGCCAGCTTAGCTTTTAGCAGCGCTTGGGTTGCAAGGGTTCTTGCATGCTTCAATTGCTTTTGCTGCACAAGGGTTGCAAGGATTGCAAGGGTCTGTAGCGTCAGCGATGCACTCTTCCACTGTTTTCTTTGCTGCGCAAGGATTGCAGGGGTTACAAGCTGCGCGAGCTACGCCCGTGCTTCCCATCGCTGCAATTGATACAGCAGCGGCAATAGCAAGTGGGTTCAGGGCAGATCGCTTAGAAAGTAGTTTAGTGGGTTTCATATTAATTCGTCCGAACAAGTGATGTTAATAAAAGTGGTTAAAGTTTAAACGGCGGAAGTGAAATTACTGCGCCATCGGTGTTTGGACATCAGGTTCGAATTCAAGTTCACATCTTTGCTTAGAATTTCGGTCCCGAAAGCGGCGAAAGCGTCGCCGCTAATACTTCGAAGACACATCTGCTGGTGAATTGACGAAAAGGGCCTGAGGTAAACTCTGGGTGATTGGTTTGAGTAACATAAGAGGCGGGCTTCCCGTACCGTCTTTTGTTATAACTCTGTTATAATAGAGTTATAACATAATGAGGTTCTCAAATCGCTGTTTGATCCAGCCTTCGGACTTCAGCTGCTTGCCAGCCCTTGTCACTTTTGGTCTGAACGTACTCGACCCGTTCCCCCTCGGCTAATGTTTTATAGCCGTCGCCCTCAATTGATCGATAGTGTACAAAAACGTCTTCACCGGCTTCGTTCACAATGAATCCAAAGCCCTTCGCGTTATCGAACCACTTAACCGTACCGTCTGATTTGTCCATCAACCTTACTCCGTAGTCCCGCTGGTGCCAGCGCAGACAATTTTTAATATTGATTTGCATAGGGCTGATTTCCTGCAAGTGTGCCGACTCGCGGTCCTGCAACCCTGGTATAGGATGATGAGGTTATCATCTTAAAAATTTATAATAAATGGAGTGGAAATAAATAGATTGTTCGTATAAATTAAATAGTATGAATATATTGGCTGATATGGATTTGTTTATCCGGGTTGTGCATCAAAATGGCCTCGCTGCTGCTGGGCGAGAGCTTGGATTGACGCCATCCAGCGTCACAACGCGGATCAAAAATCTGGAAAAACACTACGAGGTAAAGCTGCTCACCAGAACGACCCGCAACATTAGCCTGACTGAGGAAGGGCATACTTTTTACACGGACTGTCTGGAGACGCTTGAACACGTAAGACAAACTGAAAACAAGCTTAAGTCCGGACGGGAACAAATTTCTGGTCCGCTCAGGATCACCGCGACATCGGATATGGGGCGTCGGCATATTGCTCCGCTGCTACATAAATTTGTTGAGATGCACCCAAATGTTAAGCCGTTCTTAAATCTTAGTGATGCGGTAACGCACCTGACTGAAAATGACATTGACGTTGCCATACGGTACGGCGTTGCTCCGGACAGTCAGTTGATCGCACACAAGCTTGTTGAAAGCAAGCGAGTGCTATGTGCATCTCCTGAGTATCTGAAACGTTATGGCACACCTGAAAAAGTTTCGGACCTCAAAGAGCACTTGTGTCTGACTATGATGCAAATTCGAAAACCATTGTCGAAATGGTATTTTGATTCACCTAACGGCGAGATCAGCGTAACAATCCAGCCCGCGCGTTCTTGTGATGATGGTGAGCAAATTAAACAGTGGGCCATTGATGGTGGCGGCATTGTTCTTAAATCAATTTGGGATGTGGTTGATGAGCTCAATGCCGGTCTGTTGGTACCGGTTCTCGAACAATTCGATCCTGACTACAACAGCAAAAAAAGTTTCATGAGTTCCGATTTGTACATCGCCTATCAAGACCGGGAGTATGTGCCAAAGCGACAAGC
>CAYLZS010000139.1:0-18054 GCA_964388065.1 uncultured Granulosicoccaceae bacterium | reverse complement strand
AGTGCCGGTGACACATAGTCTGTTGCATTCAATACATCAAATATTGTTATGTTGTTACCACGCAAGTCATCTTTAAATACAAAAGCGATTTCCGCTTCTATTCTTGGTTGAATAAATCTTTCTGCCGGAATCGCGCTGCCGTTTTCAAAAAACATATTGTCAAACAGAACTCCAGAGTCAGGAATATCTATTTTTAAAGCCTCCTGCATTGCACGCGATGTCAAACCAATTTTATATCCACGTTTAAATAGACCACCTTCAACTTTAAGTTCAACCAACTGGCCCTGCACAGCATAGGCATCATCCATGGTCATACCCGGGTACTGCAACGACAACAGTCCGGTTTGCACGCCAGATTGCTCGGCATCAAAAAGACTCTGGGCCGCAGCCTTGTGATCACTGGTGTTCATTTTTTTAATCCTGTAGGCCGAGAGCTTGCTGGATGGAACTCAACATACCGACACAGCCGAAACTATAACACTTACGCCGGTACTGTCTTTGTCTCGCAGACTGAAAAACCACGGGCTTTATAGTTGGCCAACGCATTCGGGTGATCGAGTGAACAGGTGTTTACAATTATCCGCTGCGGTTTAGCCCAGCTCCAGGCCTGCGTAACCGCAGACGATAGCAACGCACCACCAAAACCCCTGCCAATAAACTTACCCGCCAAACCAAAGTAGGCAAGCTCATTAGTTTGAGAGTCAATCTGCTGAAGCTCAAAGTATCCGGCAATACTACCCTGATGGTACGCAATCCAGGTTCTCACGCTTTCGGATTCTGCGTAGTCTCTCCACTTGCCAGCTGTCCAGTCAGTTTTTTCGTTCCACTGAAAACTCTCACCGACAAGCTGATAGAGCATACGGTTAACCTGATACTGCTTCACCTGCGCTTCGTTAACAGACAAATCAGCCGGCAGCATTTTTTGCTGATGTACCTCAGGGCTAAGCATTTCAAGATAGTAGATTGTGATGTCAGACATATATGTTGATAAATACTTACTGGTGACCTGCTCCATTGTCACAACAAAAGCCATACTAAACCTCAGCAAGATCCCCTTTTTTCTCAAGCCATGATTTGCGATCACTCGATCGTTTCTTCGCAAGCAACATATCCATTAGCTTATGGGTATTTTTTTCATCTTCTATAGTTAGACAGACAAGCCTTCGAGTATCGGGCAACATGCTGCTTTCACGCAATTGAGACGGATTCATCTCGCCCAGGCCTTTAAAACGTGTGACGGTGACTTTGCCTTTGATTTTTTCCTTTTCTATACGCTCAAGCTCTCTGTCTCTTTCCGCTACATCCAGCGCATAGTATTTACTTTTGCCAACATCAATTCTGAAAAGAGGTGGCATCGCAACATACACATGTCGGGCTTCGACCAGTGTTCTGAAATGACGAACAAACAATGCACATAATAAAGTCGCGATATGTAAACCGTCAGAGTCTGCGTCGGCGAGAATACAGATTTTACCGTAGCGTAGTCCGCTAAGATTAGTTGACCCTGGCTCTATACCAATCGCAATGGAAATGTCATGCACCTCCTGCGATCCGAGTAACTGATCAGTCCCTACTTCCCAGGTGTTAAGAATTTTACCGCGCAGAGGCATGATGGCCTGATACTCTCTGTCACGCGCCTGTTTTGCTGAACCACCAGCGGAGTCACCCTCTACTAAAAAGAGCTCGGTATGGCTGATATCTGTCGATACACAATCTGCGAGCTTGCCGGGCAGTGCCGGACCTGCAGAGATTTTTTTACGCACCACTTTTTTGCCAGCGCGCATTCTTTGTGCAGCCGCAGCAATAGCGAGTTGTGCAATTTGATCACCCGTTTCCGGGTGCTGATTTAACCACTGTGAAAACTGGTCTTTGACAGTGGCAGAAACAAAACCCGCACACTCGCGGCTTGAAAGCCGCTCTTTGGTCTGACCTATAAACTGCGGATCATTGAGCTTGACTGACAATACAAAACTCACTCGCTCCCAGGTGTCTTCCGGGGTTAGCTTGACACCTCGTGGCAATAAACTTCTGATCTCACAAAACTCTCTTACTGCATCACTAATGCCGGTGCGCAATCCGTTTACATGTGTGCCGCCCTGAGCAGTGGGCACCAGGTTGACGTAGCTTTCCGTCAACGCTTCACCACCTTCAGGCAACCACAGGAATGCCCAGTCACAGGCTTCATTCTTATTTTCCGTTGAACCCGTAAACGGTGTTGTTGGCAGCAGTGCATAACCATCCAGCGCTTCCCGCAGGTACGCCTCAAGGCCGTCCTGATAGCACCATTCAAATTTTTCTTTGCTGCCTTCAACACTGAGCTTTACTTTTAAGCCACTACAGAGCACTGCTTTGGCACGCAGTACGTGCTTTAGTTTGGGCAGGGAGAATTTTTCACTGTCGAAGTATTTTTTATCCGGCCAGAAGCGGATTGTGGTTCCGGTATTGCGCTGACCTACTTTGCCAACCGCCTTCAGCGGCTTGTCTTTGTTGCCACCTTTAAAAGTCGCCAGGTACTCTTTTGCGTTTCGGCGAATTTTGACTTCGAGCTTTTTAGACAGCGCATTGACCACTGACACGCCAACACCGTGCAAGCCTCCTGAAAACTGATAACCCGCAGCATCTGAAAATTTACCACCGGCATGCAGGGTACATAAAATAACCTCCACCCCCGGAAGCTTGAGCTTCGGGTGCTTGTCAACCGGCATCCCACGACCGTTATCAGTGACCTCTAAGGATCCATCTTTGAAAACAGTAACTGATATTTCGCTGGCGTGGCCGGCAATGGCTTCATCGACGCTGTTATCGACAACCTCTTGTGCGAGGTGATTGGGCCGGGACGTATCGGTGTACATGCCAGGTCGCTTACGTACCGGGTCGAGTCCACTGAGTACTTCGATCGACGCTGCATCGTATTTGGCGGCCATGGGCGAGTGGTCTTCTGACTAAAAGGGGAGCGGCCGAATGGTACCGCAGTCGGTCACGGTCAGTCAGGAAGAATCGCTCTACAGTAATTGCAACTTGATAATAGCGCTAACTCCCTCACAATACTGGTATCTGATTATTAACCTGGACCCTTAATGCCTGACTCGCCTTATATCGTTGAAGTAACAAAAGAAAACTTTGAAACCGTCATTCTGCACGGCTCTATGGAAACACCTGTGCTGGTCGATTTCTGGGCCGACTGGTGTCAGCCCTGCCAGACACTAATGCCGATTCTCGCCAAACTGGCAGACGAATATCAGGGGGCGTTCATTCTGGCAAAGATCGACACCGAGGCCGAACAGGAGATCGCGGCGCAGCTCGGCATTCGCAGTCTGCCAACGGTAAAGCTGATCAGTCAGGGCGCGGTTGTCGATGAATTTGCCGGTGCGTTGCCAGAAGCTGAGGTACGCGCTTTTCTCGATAAACATTTACAGGCGGCACCTCCGCCGGAGGAAGCTCCAGCTGCAGGTCCGATTGAACTCGCTAACCAGCTGCAGGCAAACGGTGACACCGATCAGGCAATAGCTGTCCTTCGAGCCGCACAGGCAGAAGATCCCGCCAATGGCGATATTGCAATAGCACTCGGCAGGCTGTGTGTGGCTACAGGTCAATACGACGACGCACGCCAGTGTCTTTCTATTCTCAGTGAAGAAGACGCCAAAAAAACCGAAGCCGGTATGTTGCGCGGAATGCTGACATTGTCTGATGCAGACGACGCCAGCACCGATGAGGCAAGCCTTGCGAATGATCTGCAGCAAGACATTAAAAACAGTGAGGCTGCCTATAAGCTTGGTATCAAGCAAGCCCTGCGTGGTGACACTGATACGGCTATCACTACCTTGCTTGAACTGATGCAAAGAGACCGGGAGTTTGGTGACGATGGCGCACGTAAAACGCTATTGTCTATTTTTGAGATGATGGGTGACGATCCCGCTGTTGGCTCTTATCGCAGAAAGATGTTCAACTATTTGCACTAGTTTGAGTATCGAACAAAGGCCATAGTAATTACCCTTACAACGATGGCCTTAGAGCAAATGGCAGCTTGCAATTCAACTGGCTGCCATGTATCTCACTCTCCTACAACGTAAACTTTCCCTCTGGCAAATCCAACCAGGCTGAAATTCCAACAGTCGCAATCACCGAAACAGTGCCGTTGTCTTCATCGACCAGATTTAACCCACCCTCCTCTGCAACTACAGCAACCTGACCGTGAGGCAATTCAGCAGCAACAGCATCACAGTCAACCATCTCAGGTTTTTGCACGCCTACTGCCACTTTAACAATCATGCTTTCGCGATCAAGATTTAACGACCGAAAAAGCGTTATAGAGCTGTGGTGCAGCGCATCCTGCACTGCACGCCTGGCAGCTTTTGTATAGTCTTCACCATATAAATCATTGCCAGTGCCAAGCTCAAGAATTATGCGTTTAAGCGCCATGATTGCCAGATCCTTGCATTGCGCTTTCATCTGAAGCACTTTCAATATTCAGATAAACCACAGCAGCGGCGTTTGCGACAATGGTGTGTTTATCATCTTCACGAACATCAAGCCCGCCTTTTACTACTTTGACGTTTGCCCGGCCGTAGGGCAAAACCTCGGCTACCTTTTTTGTATCTACCTGATCAGGTGCGGCAACACCTATTTCAATATCCACTTCCATCTGTTCAACCGGGTATCCAAGTGCAGGCACCACTGTCAATGAGTTATGCCACAGCGCATCTCGCAGCGCTCGAACAGCAGCTTTGGTGTAGTCACCACCGCGTATGTCCACCCCCATACCCATCTCTACTACCAGTCTTTTTCTGACCAATGCAATTACTCCGGTTTATCCAAAATCACGTGCCATGAAGCTATACGATACGTTGCAGTTTGTCACCGAACATTTGTTCACAATTTTTCAACAATCAAAAAACCCTGCTAACGCAGTCACTTAACCAGCTATGTGTACCAGTCGAGCTGTGAAATCTACTAAAAAACGTTACAAAAACTCCAAATTTTCAACGCATTGCCGCTAGGGGCACTGATAGCGGAAGAACTACAACTGCAGACTCGGTCTCAGTTTCAGACCGTTCGTCAAAATCAAAGCTGGAGATGTAAAAGTTGTCCAGCGCGAAAATAATCGGAGAAATCAATGCAGTGTTTTTCATCTAAATTTTGCACAGTCGCTTCATGCGCTGTGATCCTGACAGCCCTTAGTGCCTGTTCTACCGGCGCTAAAGACAGCGGCCTAATCAACTCTGGTTCAGCTGATGCTCTGGCTTTAAAAAGCCGTGCCGCAGAACTTGATGCACGCGAGCGAGCGCTTCAGGCTAAAGAATCGAACCTGGCCATCATCCCGGCTTCTTCAAGAATTAGCAGCCTCACTCCTCCTAACGCTAAGCCTGGTCAGTGCTTCACCAAAATCTTTACTCCTGCGAAATATCGCACAGTAACTGAGAAGCAACTCGCCGAAGAAGCAAGCCAGAAAATCGAAGTTATTCCTGCGAGCTACAAAAAAGCATCTAAGCGAGTTCTGGTTTCTGAAGCAACTGAAAAGCTGCAGGTTATTCCTGCAACATACAAGACTGTGACTGAAAGAGTTCTGGTTAAGCCAGCTTCCAGCCGTCTGGTAACTGTACCTGCTACTTATGAAACTGTTACTTCACGCATCATGCAAACTCCT
Organism: uncultured Granulosicoccaceae bacterium; assembly: GCA_964388065.1. GTDB lineage: Bacteria > Pseudomonadota > Gammaproteobacteria > Granulosicoccales > Granulosicoccaceae. The sequence continues at coordinate 12,410 of CAYLZS010000139.1, read as the reverse complement.
GCTCGACAAGAATGGAAGAAAGGAACCGGTCCTATCCAGCGTATCGATCACGACACTGGTGATATCATGTGTTTGGTTGAAGTACCAGCAACATACAAGAACGTATCAAAGCGTGTCCTGAAGTCTGCAGCGACTACTCGCACTGTGAAGATCCCTGCTGAGTATAAGACTGTAACCAAGCAAGTAGTAGCAACTCCTGCTTCTACTCGTACAGTAAGCATCCCTGCAAAGTACAAGAACATTCAGGTAACTGAAGTTGCCAGACCTGCAAGCCAGCGTGCTGTTGAAATCCCTGCCCGATACAAAACTGTATCTCGTCAGGAACTGGTTAGCGAATCAAAAGTTGAATGGCGTGAAATACTTTGTGAAACCAACATGACTTCAGGCAAGATCACTCAGATTCAGCGTGCACTGAAATCAAAAGGTTTTAACCCGGGTCCAATCGACGGCACTGTCGGTTCTGACACTATGTCTGCAGTTAACGCCTTCCAGCGTTCTAAAGGTCTGCCTGTAGATAAGTACCTGAACATTGCTACTGTCAATGCTCTTGGTGTTCGATAAGACGCTTAATCTGCCAGACAGATAAAGTGTTGTAAAAAAAAGCCCGCACCTCCAAAGGTGTGGGCTTTTTTATTTGGTTGACTACTGCTAAGCCATTATTTTCAATAATACAATTCCACACGCCACAAGACTTGCCGCCAATACACGCTGTCGACCAAACGGTTCTTTTAGAAACAATGCACCAATCAATGCGGCAAAAATAACACTGGTTTCACGTAGTGAAGAAACCACGGCAATTGCACCCATACTCATCGCGTAGATCACAAGACCATAAGCTGCTCCGGAAATTACACCGCCCACTGCTATTGAACCCATAGACTCACGCATCCAGGCTAACCATTCGCGACGTTGCTTAAGCCACAACCACAAAACGATCGGCAGCGCTTCAAAAGTAAACAACCAGAGAATATAAGACAGCGCGTTGCCCGACTGCCTGACACCGTAGCCATCGATCACGGTATACATGGCAATAAAAACTGAAGTAATAGCACCCCAGCCTAAAGCTACCGCGGTTATCTGGCCTTTACTGCGACCAAACAATGCAAGACTCATCAGACCCAGGCTGATTACGGCAATGCCAATCGAGCTGCCCGCCGAAAGCTTTTCTCCAACAAATAACCACGCACCCAATGCCACAAGTACTGGAGCCATGCCTCTGAATAATGGGTATACCTGCGACAGATCGCCGCTTCGGTAAGCTTTTGCCAAAGTAAAATAATACAGATTATGCACAGCGACGGAAGCTGCAATAAGCCACCAGCTGGACGCTGCCGGCAACGGTACGAACGGTAGTGCGAATATGCACAACATACCGGCACCCCGGTACGCTGCAATCGAAAATTCCGGCGCACCTCCGGATTTGACCAGCGCGTTCCAACTGGCATGCATCACTGCTGCAAGCAGCACGAGAAGAATAAGATAGGTACTCAATAGACCGTTCCCGAAAATACCCGGCCACAATACCACGGGGCTTAACTATTTTAGCTATGTGTCGGCAGGCTGACACTTAATTCGGATTAAACTGACGGGGTAACGCAATTCGAGGTCAGGCAATGCACAATTGCCGCATTTTTTTGAGACTCGACACAGGCAAACCGTCGATCAAATGGCACGGTAATCGCGCAGGAAGTTGGGTCTAATTCACCTTGAAACTGATCTATGTTGAGACTAATCACCGCGCTACTGGCTATCAGTACCTCTCTGGCAATCGGAGCAGCCAACGCAGATGTTACCGTCAACGGCAACCTGACCAAGTGGCACCCTCTGACCATTGATGTCTCTGGAGCTACCAATCCGGTCGGCGAACGCCTGAGCACACCCAATCCGTTTCTCGATTTCCGCTTTGACGTTACCTTTACAAGCCCTGCAGGTGAGCAGTTTACAGTGCCTGGCTTTTTCGCCGGCGATGGCAACGGCAATGGTGTTGGCGATGTCTGGCGAGCACGTTTTTCACCGGATGAAACTGGCCAGTGGCAATATGAAATTTCTTTTCGCAGCGGTGAAAATATCAGCGTATCAGACAGCGCAGGTGTAGCTCTGCCGATTGATGGCACGAGCGGTAATTTTAACATCGCACCACAAAGCGACTCCGACCCGGGCTTTTTAAAATACGGTCGACTGGAATACGTTCAGCAACACTACCTAAAATTTGCAGATGGCGGCTACTGGATCAAAGGCGGCATCGATAGTCCTGAGAATTTTTTCGGCTATGCAGGATTTGACAACACCTTCGATAACGAGGGTGGTGCCGACACAGGAACACTGCTCAACGGAGTTCATCACTACGAATCACACATTGCAGACTGGCGTACGGGAGATCCTCTTTTTGACAACAGCCAGAAACCGGAAGCTGCCAAGGGAATCATCGGAGCAGTTAACTACCTGGCGAGTGAAGGTGTAAATTCATTGTACTTTCTGCCTATGAATCTCGGTGGTGATGGCCGCGAAACTCATCCGTTCATCGGTCCGTCCGGTACTTCCTACGAAAACACTCATTACGATATTTCAAAACTCTACCAGTGGAATATTGTTCTAAACCACATGCAAAATCAGGGTATCGCAACCCATATGGTGCTGGCTGAAGTAGAAATTGATAATTCCAATTGGTTTGACAACGGCAGTCTTGGCGTTGAACGCAAGCTCTTTTACCGTGAAATGATTGCACGCTTTTCGTATCTGCTGGCGCTTAAATGGAACCTCAGTGAAGAAAGCCGTTTTGGTACAGAAAAACATTTAGCCTTTGCCAGTTATATAAAGTCACTGGACTGGGCAAAGCATCCGGTTTCCGTGCACTCGCATCTCAACAAACTCGAAAATCAATACGACACTCTGCTGGGTGACGATTCATTCGACGCATCATCAATTCAATTCTCAGCGCCCAACGCAAATACCTTTGTAGAGACGTGGCGACAAAAAACAACAGATGCCGGCAGACCATGGGTTATCGACATGGATGAAGTAGGTCCTGCACGCGTCGGACTAAGCGGTGACAACGCTGATGAACTGAGACGCTCCGTACTTTACCCGGTGTATTTCAGCGGTGGTAACATTGAGTGGTACTTTGGCTACCACCCGCTGCCACTCGGTGGCGATATGCGTACCGAAGACTTCAGAACACGTGAATCCATGTATCGCTACATGCGCTACGCACGAGACATGATGCAAGAGCAATTACCGTTCTGGGAAATGATACCGGCAGATGAACTGCATTCCACACCCGGTACCCAGGTGTTTGCCAAACCAGCAGACACTTATGCAGTCTATTTAGCAAATGCCGCACAAAGCGGCACGCTGACCGTGGCACCTGGCAGCTACAGACAAAGATGGTTCAACCCGAGAAACGGTCTCTTTGAAGGGCCGGTTACGATCGTCAGTGCAACTGCTCAAAACACGGATCTGATTCCTGGCTCAGCACCGAACACTCCCGACCAGGACTGGGTGATTGTTCTGGACAATAAAATCACTGACCTGACTCTTGGCAACCCGGTTACTACTCCCCCTGTTGATACTACGAATGGCGAAAATTCCGAACCTGTTGACAGCGAATCAGGCGACGGCATTGATGACAATAGCGAAGCAACTACAACGGAGCCTGAAGATACAGCTAACGAGAATCCGGATAATAGTGGTACAACAGAAACTTCAACCGAAACTTCAGCATCACCAGACACTGAACAACCGGTCGAACAACCTGAGACTGCAGAGCCAGTCGAGACGGTTGCACAGCAGGAAGCAGATTCGACTGTTAAATCGAGTTCAAATTCAGGCGGCAGCTCCGATCTGTGGTTTTTACTGATCCTTTTTTGCACACTGCTTTCGATTACTACAATCCGAAAAACAGCACTGGTCAAAAACATTTCGTCATGACACAATAGTAAACAATCTGCTGATTGGCAAAGCGCTTATCCGGGTTATAGTTTCCACAACATTTTAATGCCGGTTAGATCGGACCAGTCACATGCTACAGATAATCGCCAAAAAGGAAAGCCAACAATTCAGCAGGCTTGCTGCAATGCTACTGGTGCCGCTCATTGGTATTAGCACGCTGGTCGCCTGCGGCGGGTCCTCCGGGAATCCGCCACAAGAAACTACCGGGCAAATCTCCGCTGAAGAAAACGAAAGTAACGGCAACAACAGCGAGCAGATCGATAGCGCAAGCGATCAACTGATTACTCAGCCCAATTCCCAACTCACCTCTGTGGCTCGCCTGCCATCGGGTGGTCACCTCAGCAACCCTGAGTTCCAATGGCCGGCAGTGGAAAATGCAAGTAGTTATCGATTGGTTATTGAAGATAACCGTGGTGATCAAATCTCTGAGCAGCTTACTTCACAGCAAGCCGGGTGTATCGACACAAGCGATGCGTGTCGCTTTACTCCCTCGGTACAAATTCACGACAGCATTCTTGTCTGGCGCACTGAATCGTTCGATGCATCTGGTGCCTTCATAAAAACCAGTGAAGACGTAAGCTTTAACACGCTACGCTCTCTGACCGCACAGCCATTCACTTCGCTCGACAACGTTGATGCACCGCCAAACCCCGGACACGGTTTTCCAACCATTGAGTTTGATCAGCTTATTGCACTCAACAATGACTGGAATGCACGTGCAGTCAACAGCGATGCATGGCAACAGACTGTTGCGGTCAATCGTCAGATCAACGGTAACGCACAGATCGTTTTTGAATACGACTGGCTTACGCAAAGTGATGGTGACGAATTCGCTGTAAAATCCTACCCGCAGGTGGTTTACGGCAATAAACTGGGTGCACACGTCTCAGGCACACCTGAAGAGCTCGGCGTACCGGTAACTGTCGCAGACCTGGGTGAATTCAAAATTGACTACCAGTACACCGAGACTGGCAATGCCGAACGCAACCTGGCCTTTGAATCTTTCTTCCATACCGACTGTGATATTGGCGGTCCGAACTTTGTAACAGACGATCGCGAATACGAAATGATGGTATGGATCGCCAACCCGAATATCAGAACACCTGGGTCAGTCAAAGCAGTATCGGGCGTTATGGTAGACAACCAATTATGGGATGTCTGGATCAAACCACTACAGGACAAATCCTATATTGCATTCACAGCATTAAATGAAGTAACTGCAGGCACACTCAACTGGAAACGGTTTGTCGACTGGACTGTCGATTGGTCAGCAGCTAATCATGCTGTTTATGACGTCGATGCACTTGATACCAGCTGGTGTATGGCAGCGATCGAATTCGGTGTCGAAACCTGGTGGGGTGCGTCACGCCTGCAACTTGATGAATTAAAAATTACACGTCAATAAAATTTCTGTAGTCTAGTCTGGCTATCAGCGAATACAGATCGCAGAATTGCCAGAACAAAACTTAAAAGAATACGACTTCATCATTATAGGCGCAGGCTCTGCTGGCGCTGTTCTCGCTAACAGGCTAAGTGCCAGCGACCAGCATCAGGTATTACTACTTGAAGCAGGCGGTACTGATCGGCGTCTGTTTGTGCAAATGCCAATCGGCTACGGAAAAACCTACTACGACGAACGGGTTAACTGGAAATACCACACGCAACCAGTTGCAGCATTAAACAACAAACCCAGTTACTGGCCTCGCGGCAAAGTTCTCGGTGGTTCGAGTTCCATAAATGCAATGGTCTATGTTCGCGGCCACCCGCAGGACTACAACGACTGGGCAACCACCGCACCGGGTTGGAGCTGGGCAGATGTCGCGCCGATATTTAAGCGCATGGAAGCATGGGATGGCGAGCAACACCCTGATCGCGGAACCGATGGTCCCTTATCGGTACACAGTACGCATAATCAGGCACATCCACTTTGCGATCATTTTTTTGCCGCTTCACAGCAACTGCAAATTCCATTTAATACCGACTATAACGTCAACGACATGGAAGGCGCTGCACTGTTTCAGATCACAACGAAAGATGGATGGCGGGGTTCTACCTCAAGATGCTACCTGCGACCTGCACTGAAAAGAAATAACTTAACGCTTGAAACTCACGCACATGTAAAACGATTAATCACCAATGGCAACAGAGCTGAAAAAGTTGAGTATCAGCAACGTGGCAAGAGTGTTACCGTCAAAGCACGATGTGAAATAATACTGTGCGCCGGTGCCGTTAACTCACCGCAGTTACTGGAGCTCAGCGGTATTGGAGATCCCGACAGACTGAAATCTTTAGGCATTCAACCAACACATAGCCTGCCCCATGTTGGTGAGAATTTATCTGATCATCTGGGCGCAGATATCGTTTGTCGATCACGCCTGCCAAGCCTCAATCAGGAGTTGCGACCTTTAATTGGCAAAATAAAATCGGGACTTCAGTTTATATTCGGCCGCAAGGGACCACTCAGTCTGAGCGTTAATCAGGCGGGGGGTTTTATACGCAGCCAGCCCGGTAGTGACAGACCAGATCTGCAACTTTATTTTTCTCCTTTAAGTTACACACGCGCACCCGTTGGCACCAGACCATTAGTGAACCCTGATCCGTTCCCGGGCTTTCTACTCGGGTTTAACCCGTGTAAACCAACGAGCACAGGCAACACCCACATTCGGTCTGATAATCCTTTTGAAGCACCTTCAATTCAACCGAATTACCTGACTACCGAGCACGACAGACATCTAATGCTTGAAGGCATGCGACTGATGCGACGCTATACCAGCACCGAGGCGATGCAACAATTGGTTGAAGAAGAAATTTATCCGGGAGTTAATATACAGAGTAACGATGAACTCACCCGGTTTATCGCTGACAACGCATGGACAGTATTCCACCCGTGTGGAACCTGCAGGATGGGCACCGGACCAACCGACTCGGTTGTAGACCCAAGCTTAAACGTCCACGGTATGCAAGGGCTACGGGTGGCAGATGCTTCTGTATTCCCATCAATACCGACCGGCAATACCAACGGGCCGGCAATTATGGTTGGCGAAAAAGCATCTGAACTTATTCTGCAGGACTATCCCGCCTAACCATATGTAACTACACCAAAGGTTCCAGTACACTAGCCACTATTACCGCGGGAGGAATTCATGGGTTGCCAATACTTCGAACCAACAGACGCAGGTGCTAATAGCTACACAGTTGCCATTCCAAAACTGACATTCGGTCGCGGATCACTGGCAGAGACCGGATCGCGCGCCAGTGCACTGGGCTTTAAAAAAGTGGCTTTGTTTACAGACGCAATACTCGAGTCGGGTCCCATTGTCGAGATCGTCAGACAATCACTGAAACAGCACAACATTGAGTTCACTGTTTTCTCTGACATTCGCATAGAGCCTGACGACGACTGCGTGATGGTTGCAGCCACAATGCTCAAGGAGTCTAAACCCGATGGGGTAATTTCGGTTGGCGGTGGTTCAGTAATTGACACCGCCAAGGCTGCACTGTTAGTGGCTGCACATGGCGGCCATATACGCGATTATTTTGCCGCTCCAGCCGGCAATGGCAAAGCAGTGCCGGGGCCGGTACTGCCGCACATTGCCTGCCCTACTACCTCTGGCACCGGCAGTGAATGTACATCTATTTCAGTCATTAGAATCAACGAACTGAATACCAAGTTTGTTGTTGCAAGCCCGCACTTGTTAGCGACACAAGCCATTGTTGACCCACAGTGTTGCGACAGTTTGCCAGGTAACGTCGTCGCGTCAACCGGCTTTGATTTACTGTGCCATGCGCTTGAATGTTATACCGCAAAGGCCTACACACAACACCTTGAAGTCAAAGACCCGAATGCACGGCAACTAATACAGGGTGCAAACCCTTTTAGTGATTTAAGCGCGCAAAAGGCGCTGGAGATCGCTGGTGACTTTCTGGTTCGGGGTGTTGCTGATAACACCGATACAGAGGCGAGAGACAACCTTATGTGGGGTGCCACGCTTGCGGGAATTGCATTCGGTAATTCCGGTACACACTTGCCACACGCCATGTCATACGGCGTTACACACTTAATGAATGACATCACCTCAAAAGATTATCAGGTTGCATCGCCTTTTGTTCCACACGGGATAAGCGTGGTGATTAGCGCACCTGCTATATTTAACCATACAGCCGCTGCAACACCCGACAGACATTTGCAGGGCGCAGGGTTTCTGCGCGCAGATGCCAAAGGTGCAACCAAAGATGAAGCCGGTGAAGTGCTGTCAAAGCGTTTGATTGAACTGATGCGCAACACCCAGATTCCCAACGGTCTCAACGGTGTTGGCTTTGACCAGAAAGATGTAAAAGCGCTTGCAGAATCTTCTTTCAGACAACAACGTGCAATTGCCAATGCACCGCGAGAGTCCAACCTTTCGGATATAGAAAATATGTATAGCGGTGCGTTAAGTTATTGGTAAACGCCACTACATTCAAAGACTGGCGCTATCTCGTTCTGATATCAACTTATACCACCGATGTAAATTCTGATGTTCTGCCGGTGGTGTGAGCTTTATCCATTTTGCAAATTCAACAGTAATAAATGCAGTAATGTCTGCGACGGTAAAATTGTCTCCTGCAACAAATTCACGCCCTTGCAGGTGACTGTTTAACCACACCATAAATTGCTCAGCTCTGGCACGTCCGCGATCAACCAGCTCCGGTATTTGAGCATGCTTGTGCTGACCGGTGACTGCATGATCTTTAAAACCTTTGGAACGATTGCGAAAAGACTCACCCACAGCAAGAAAGCCCTCTTGCTCTATGCGCCAGTCGAGATCGGCTACCTGCCCCTGCTCAATCGGATCCCGGCCCATAAGTGAATGCTCCGGATGCGTCGCTTCGAGATAACGACAAATTCCCTGAGTAGAATTTAACGTGGTGCCGTCATCCAGCTCCAATACCGGCACAGTTCGATGTGGATTGAGCGCTATAAATGCCGGGGTGTCCTGCTCGCGGTTACCGAGGTCAATTTCCACCACCGGTATATCGAGCTTTTTTTCGGCAATAAACATTCGTACCCGTCTTGGGCTCGGTGCAGTCGCACAGTCGTAGAACTTCATAGGCCACCTGAATAATTTAACCAAAATAAACCCAAAATAAACATGCGGTAACCCGCAAACCGTCGGTTTGCTGTGCATTCGACCACCGTGTGTCTACTATAATAAAATTAGCGTAAAGCCTGCCCGCAACGCAAATACTTGTGCGCGACAGGCAGTTCAGATCAATATAAACCTAACGGACAATTCGTTGTCCTACTCTCTACCCAAAACCCACCTGGATTTTCATGAAAAAACTCATACTGGCAACACTGGTCGCCTCCACCTGCTCTGTGGCCCACGCAGAGGTCAATCTGGACGACGAAAACGAAAACCTCAGCTACAGTCTTGGCATGTTGCTCGGTGAGCGCTTCACCAAACGATTCGGCGATCTCAACTACGACGCTCTGATGGAAGGGCTGCAGCAGGCGCACGAAGGTAAAGAGACGCAAATCTCAATGGAGGAGGCACAGGCCAATCTGCAGACTTTCGAGGAAGCTGCAAATAAGGAAGCACAGATGATGGCAGCCGAAGACGGCGCAAAATACCTAGAAGAAAACAAAGCACGTGATGGCGTTAAAGTGACCGATTCCGGTTTGCAATACGAAGTCATTACTGAAGGCGATGGAGCAAAGCCGACCCCACAGGACACAGTTAGCGTGCACTACGCTGGCACATTGATCGACGGTACCGAATTCGACAGTTCTATCGCTCGGGGCCAGCCAGCTGAGTTCCCGCTTAACGGTGTGATTCCCGGCTGGACCGAAGGCCTGCAATTAATGAACACTGGCAGTAAGTATCGTTTTGTAATTCCGTCGGAGCTTGCCTACGGCGAACGTGGTGCCGGCCAGGCTATCGGCCCGGGTGCAACACTGGTATTCGAAGTAGAACTTCTGGAAATTAAGTAACCACCTGCCTGTGCTGGCAGCAACCGCTGCCAGCAACTGCGCCTGTTTTACCAAACGGTGGTCGCAATTCAGGAACCACGACAGCTGTCATCGTGATATTTATCTCTGCATGTGTTTAATTAAGTAAAACGCGAAGGTAACTCGCCGCTGGCTGGCCCACAACTGGCTGGCCGCGAAAAGAAGGCATCGATGACTGAACCAAAACGCAGACCTCGTCGTGGCGCACGTGCCGCAAAAAAAGCAGAGCGTGCAGCACCACTGGCTTATGAAGAGCGCGCCGTAAACCCCGGTATGTCGGGTGGTCGCTTTGCACCACTGAACGAAGGCGATATCGGCAAAGTAAATGAAGCCGTTATGGATGTGCTTGAGAACATTGGTCTCTCGCAAGCCATTCCCTCTTGTGTTGAGGCAATAAAAAAAGTCGGAGGTACCTATTCCAACGGACGCCTGCACTTCCCAAGATCACTTGTCGAAGACACCATAGCGAACTGCGGCCGCGACTTCACACTTTATGGTCAGGCGAAAGAACACGACATTCAAGTCAGTGATTCAAAAATGTACTTTGGTACCGCAGGTGCTGCAGTACATATTGTCGATGTAGAAAATCGACAGTATCGCGACTCCACACTGAAAGACCTGTACGACATCGCCCGTATAGTTGATCAATCGGATCACATACATTTTTTCCAGCGCTCAATCGTCGCAAGAGACATGATTGAACCTGCAGACCTTGATCTCAATACCTTGTACGCCTCTATTACCGGAACATCAAAGCATGTTGGCTCAAGCTGGGTGTTGCCTGAGCACGTTGACGAATCGCTCAAACTTCTACACCAGGTAGCAGGTTCAGAACAAGCCTGGCGCGAGCGGCCGTTTGTCTCTATGTCCTGTTGCTTTGTTGTTCCTCCGCTGCGCTTTGCAGAAGACGCCTGTGCGTGTCTTGAGTCGGCGGTCTACGGTGGCATGCCGGTATTGTTGCTATCTGCAGGTCAGGCGGGTGCAACAAGCCCTGCCGCCATTGCAGGCTCGGTAGTACAATCGGTGGCAGAAGTTCTTGCAGGGCTGGTCTATGTCAACGCGCTTAAGCCAAAACATCCGGCAATTTTTGGAACCTGGCCGTTTGTATCTGATCTGCGCACTGGTGCTATGAGTGGTGGCAGTGGAGAACAGGCAATTCTTATGGCCGCCTGCGGACAGATGGGTCGCTACTACAATCTGCCTACCGGTGTTGCTGCAGGTATGGCAGATGCCAAACTACCGGATGCACAGTCGGGTTACGAGAAAGGCTACACCGTAACACTCGCTGCACACTCAGGTGCCAACCTGATTTACGAATCTGCCGGTATGCATGCCAGTCTGCTTGGTGCCTGCCTTGAAAGCTATGTCATAGATAACGACATGCTCGGCGCGATCAATCGAACCGTTAAAGGTATAGAGGTTAGCGATGAAACGTTGTCTATAGATACCATGCGAGATGTTTGCATTGATGGTCCGCTACACTATCTGGGACATCAACAAACGATGGATCTGATGCAAAAAGAGTATTTGTACCCGGAGATAGGTGATCGCAACAGCCCGAAAGAATGGCTTGAGAAAGACCGACCACAACTGTTGGTAGAAGCGAAAAAGCGTGTCGAGCAAATTATAAACGGACATTTTCCATCACACATCAGCAATGAAACCGATGCGGCTTTGCGCGAGCAGTTTAATATTCAACTACCACGCGAAGTAATGACCGGTAGTTAGAACTCGCACTACCACTTAGACATAACCGTTCAAAAAAAAGGCAGCCAATGGGCTGCCTTTTTACAATGTCAGTTAGCCGACAATCCGTATTTAACCATGTACTGCTTTAATTTGAGGCAGGCCTGGCTTGAGATCGAGGCTAAGCAGATACTCTCTGAATTCTTCACTCATTTCTTCATGTGCCAGTGCAAATTCAACTTGCGCTTGCAGATAGCCAAGCTTGCTACCACAGTCAAAACGCTTGCCTTCAAACGTATAGGCAAGAACGCGCTGTGAGCTCAGCAATCTTGCAATGGCGTCTGTCAGCTGAATTTCTCCACCAGCACCACGCTCCTGCGTTTCGAGTAGTTCAAAGATCTTACCCGGCAATATGTAACGACCAACCACTGCAAGGTTTGAAGGTGCTTCGGCCTGCGATGGCTTTTCTACCATGCCCGCGACTTCATAGGTTCTATCACCGGAAAGCTTGGCATCAACAACACCATACTGATGGACTTCTTCCATCGGTACTTCCTGGACGCCGAGAACCGGACACTTATGGAATTCGAAGACGTCAACCATCTGATTCAGTACCGGCTTGTCGCCCGAGGTAAGCAGGTCGTCCGCCAGCAGAACAGCAAAAGGTTCGTCTCCGACGACCGGCTTGGCACACAAGACCGCATGACCCAGACCCAGTGCTTCTGACTGGCGAATGAATACACAATCGACTTCCGGTGGCAGAATTTCGCGCACGACCTTAAGC
>CAYLZS010000138.1:0-4041 GCA_964388065.1 uncultured Granulosicoccaceae bacterium | reverse complement strand
GTTCTGCGCCTGACCTGTGCCAAGTGCTTTGGTGGCAGCTTCCTTTACTGCAAATCGCTTGGCAAGCATTTTTGCTTTAAATTTGGATTCTTCAAATTCAGGTAACTCTGCTTCGTGGAGCACATGTCTGACAAGCCGTTCGCCGCGTTCCGAAAAAACCTGCTCGACGCGTGCGACTTCTACCAGATCGATGCCGGTTCCGATTATCATAAGATAACTCTGGTCATACGCTGCTTTTGGTCATGAGCTGCTGCTGCTACGGGCTTGTTGCATGATGGATTTCATGGTTCGCACCGCTTTTGGCAGCCCTTCAAAAAGTGCATCAACCATTAGCGAATGACCAATGTTAAGCTCGTGTATTTGTGGAATAGCAGCAATCGCTGCAACATTGTGGCGTGTAAGTCCGTGGCCTGCATTAACAATTAGTCCCTGCTTGTCTGCATAGTCTGCAGCCTGTACGAGTTTGTGCAATTCGTGTTGTTGCGCCTCCTGTGTTGTCGCTTCAGCATAGCTACCGGTGTGCAGTTCTATAACGGTTGCACCGGTACGTTTGGTTGCATCAATCTGATCGGTATCCGGATCAATAAACAGGCTAACCCGTATGTTTTGTCTGGCGAACTCATCGCAGGCAGGCGTCAGTGTGTTTTCCGCATTGATAACATTTAGCCCGCCCTCTGTAGTGAGCTCCTCGCGTTTTTCCGGAACAATGCAAATATCTGCAGGCTTTACCCGCAACGCGATGCCAATCATTTCATCGGTTGCTGCCATCTCGAAATTGAGTTTGGTTTGCGCACAGGCAGCGTAGCGTTCAATGTCGCTGTCCTGGATATGGCGTCGGTCCTCGCGCAGGTGCATGGTGATGCCGTCTGCACCGGCGAGTTCTGCCTGCAGTGCTGCGTGAACCGGGTCAGGGTAGCTCGAAATTCGCGCCTGCCGAATAGTGGCCACGTGGTCTACATTGACGCCGAGGAGTATAGGTCTTGTCACCCTGTGTTCCGTGGTCGATCTTTAATAAGTCTTTGTAACACAAATTGAATAGCGGTTGCCGTGCATTTTGATTTTTGCGAAGGGATTGCTTTGGCCGTAAGTCTTATGCGATGGTTTCAGGTTAATTTGCTGGTTTGCAAATTACTTAATGGTTTCAGCTGGTGGATTCAGCAGTTCATACCCTTCGATACGCAAGCGTACGCGTAGTAGCCTAAATGACTCTTTATTCAGTGAATCAAAGGGAATGACAAATTTGCGTGTGCGCGTGAATTGGCCGGATAAACCTGCAGTGCTTTCTTTCTCGCGAGACAGGGAGATAATAACCAGCCACTGTGAAAAGAAGTTAATTGACGAAAGCTCGACCGCTGATTGTTCATCATTCACAAACCACCGGTTGGCATTGCGCCAGACTAGCTGTGGTGTATTTGTATGTTGTTTAAAGTGAAAGAGAAAGCTTGCAATAACCGCAATCATTAACAGCAATTTTATCCACACAGCAATTGCAGCGATAAAGAGTGCTGCAACACAAAGGCTGTGCAACAAAAACAAAAATAGCTGGTAACTGCGCGAGGGCTTAAGTGTCAGCAATAATGGCTTGGCGGACTTTTCGAATGATGGTGTCGTAGCGGGTGGAGGTGTCCGGCTCATTTAGCCAGACCATGATGTCGGGGTCCTGTTCCTGCAGCAGGTCTGCAAAAAGTTGTTGCTCTGCAGGGGCTGCAGCATCGTAGTGATGCTGCAGATAGATATTCATCGCGGTATCCATTTCTTTTGTTCCGCGTCTGCACAGCCACTTCAGTCTACCTTTATTTGCGATTGTGGTATCAGAGATTGCGTTGTACCAGCATTTTTTTGGTTTCTGCTATTGCCTTGGCCGGGTTGAGTCCTTTAGGGCAGACAGTCGCACAGTTCATGATGGTGTGACAACGGTAGAGTTTGAACGGGTCATCAAGTGCTGCGAGTCGTTCATCGGTTTTTTCATCACGGCTGTCAACTATCCAGCGGTATGCGCCAAGCAGTGCTGCAGGCCCCAGATATTTGTCGCTGTTCCACCAGTAGCTTGGGCAACTTGTCGAGCAGTATGCACACATGATGCACTCGTAAAGGCCATCGAGCTTTTCGCGGTCTTCTTTTGATTGCAGTCGCTCACGACCGCCGACAGGTTCTTTGTCTGCCTGCATCCACGGTTCGATTGATTCGTACTGCTTGTAGAAGTTATTCAAATCAGAAACCAGGTCTTTGACCACTGGCTGGTGGGGCAGTGGATAGACTTTGACATCACCGTCTACGTCATCAATGGCCATGGTGCAGGCGAGGGTGTTGGATCCGTCAATGTTCATTGCACAGGATCCGCAGATGCCTTCACGGCAGGAGCGTCTGAAAGATAACGTCGGGTCGATGTCTGATTTAATTTTTATCAGTGCATCGAGAATCATCGGGCCACAGGTATCGAGATCGACAAAGTAGGTATCGACCGATGGATTTTCTCCATCGGAAGAATCGTAGCGGTAGATCTCGAACTTTTTCACCCGTGTCGCGCCATCGGGTGCATCAAAGGTTTTGCCCTTTTTGATGATTGAATTAGCAGGCAGTGTAAAGTCGGCCATTATTCGGTTGCTCCTGGTGCTTTAAGTTTTTCGATCCGTTTGTCTTGCAAGCTTAGTACACACGCGCTTTAGGTGGTACGGGCTCGACTTCGTCGGTCAGTGTGTTCATGTGTACCGGGCGGTAGTCGAACACGACTTTGCCGTCCACAACCCATGTAAGCGTATGTTTCATCCAGTTGTCGTCATCGCGATCAGGGAAGTCTTCGCGTGCGTGGCCACCACGTGATTCTTTGCGGTTGTTGGCACCTTCGACTACGGTTTGCGCCTGGCACAGGAGATTTTCAAGCTCCAGTGTTTCAACCAGGTCGGTGTTCCAGATCATGCTTTTGTCGGCTACACCGATATCATCCCACTCTGCGACAATCTTGTTGAGCTCTTCGACACCTGCAGACATCGTCTCCCCGGTGCGGAATACCGCTGCACGGTTTTGCATGCAACGTTGCATGCGGTCACGAATTTGTGCAGCTCCCGTGCCGCCGTTCGAGTGACGGACTTTGTCGAGGTGATCGATAAGTTTGCCGGTGATATCGTCGGAAAGTTTTTTATGTGCAGCACCTGATTTCACTACTTCCTTGGCACGCAATGCTGCAGCCCGACCGAAGACGACGATATCGAGTAGTGAGTTTGAGCCAAGGCGGTTAGCGCCGTGTACTGATACACAGGCTGCTTCACCAATTGCCATCAAGCCTTCGACGACGTGATCCGGGTTGCCGTCTTTCAGGGTAACCACTTCACCCTGATAGTTGGTTGGTATGCCGCCCATGTTGTAGTGTACTGTCGGGATAACCGGTATCGGGTCTTTGCTGACGTCGACTCCTGCAAAGACTTTGGCACTCTCTGAAATACCTGGCAGACGTTCATCGATAACTTCCGGTCCGAGGTGCATCAGGTTCAGGTAAATGTGGTCTTTGTCATCACCGACACCACGACCTTCGTTGATTTCCTGCGTCATGGATCGGCTGACAACGTCACGTGATGCCAGATCTTTTGCGTTTGGTGCGTAGCGCTCCATGAAGCGCTCGCCTTCAGAATTGGTAAGATAGCCACCTTCACCACGCACACCTTCGGTGATGAGTACGCCGGCGCCATAAATACCGGTTGGGTGGAATTGTACAAATTCCATGTCCTGTAGTGGTAACCCGGCTCGCAATACCATTGCATTGCCATCGCCGGTGCAGGTATGTGCAGAGGTTGCTGAGAAAAATGTTCTGCCACAGCCACCGGTTGCCAGTACTACCATGTGACCTCTGAATACGTGCAGATCACCGGTTGCCAGGTCCCATGCCATCACACCGCGACAGACGCCTTCTTCATCCATGATCAGGTCGGTTGCAAAGTATTCGATAAAAAACTCGGCACTGTGCTTGAGTGATTGCTGATACAGCGCATGCAGGATGGCGTGACCAGTACGGTCGGCAGCGGCGCAGGTACGCTGTGCTGTGCCTTC
>CAYLZS010000137.1:0-2689 GCA_964388065.1 uncultured Granulosicoccaceae bacterium | reverse complement strand
TCCATGTGCAGTTGCTCCATTTTGCATGGAATGGGTGGATTCGTGAATTGTATAGTATGGTAAGATGTAGTCTTTGAGAGGTTCCAGATAATTGCTCTTTCTTTCATCTTTTCATTCTTTGGATTTGTAGCGTGGGGGGTATTCACAAAAGGAAAAACAAAGGCTAATGGAAAATGAATTAACAAATACAAAACGCTACGATAAAAATACAAATGATAATATGATAGAACGAGGTACATACTAATATGAGAAAACTCAATCAACAAACGAAATAATGAAAATAATAATATGACACAAAATGACCAGTAAATGAAAAAATACAAAAGATGGAAATAATCAAAGATAATAGGATTGAAATTAAATCTCACAAATGAGGAAACACAAATTCAAATAGAAAACTGGCACTCACCTTTTGTTAAATGGTCTTCGCAAAGAACTGAAATAACGCCTCACGAAGTATGCAATTGGCGCATATAAACAAAATGAGAAATAAATTATAGATAATTGAAATAAATTATTTTGCAAAGAGAAAAAGAAAAATGAGAAATAAACTTTACAAAATAAATATGAAAATAAAAATACAAAAATAAAAATAAAGAATTAAATCTCTACAAGAGCCCACGGCCCAAAAATGGAATCCACACTAATAATAATACAATGAATCGTTGAAGGTGACCACTCGGTTGGGACGTTCTGGTGAGATACTGGTCGTCACGTTATGTACTGCCTGCTCCGGTTCGTTGATTAGAGAGGGCATCTTCGCTGGTTTCACTCGTTCGATTGATACTGCTACAGGCTTGCCACGAATCTCCACTGTGATAGTGAGGCTAGTGCGAGACACCACTTTGAATGGCCCTTGATAAGGAGCTTCCAGTGGCTTTCGCACGCGGTCGAGCCTGAGCCAAATGTGTGTGCAAGTCCGCAGCTCTTCAGGAAATTGTGATGGCACTTCTCTCGAACGTGGTGGGTTGTAGACATGTGGAATTTTGTTCAGCTCTGTTATAATCTGCGTTGGTGTCGTCTGCTGCGTCAGTACCTGTGGCATCATCGGCTGTTCTCCTGTGACACGTGAGAATGCAGAGCTTCCACTTTCATCGGGGAACATTCGAATGCCTAATAAAATAAGAGGTAATTGTTTTAACCATGCACCTCCTTTAGCCTTAAGGGCGGCTTTAAGTGTGCGATGACTCCGCTCAATTATTCCGTTGGCTTTTGGGTTGTAGCTGCTGCAACGAATGTGATGTATGCCAAGATTGTTGTTGAGGTTCTTCATTAGCTCGCTTGTGAACTGTTTTCCTCGATCCGACACGACAGTCAGTGGAGGTCCAAAACGTGATACCCACTGGAACAGGAATGCTTCACACACGCGTTCTGCTGTTATTTCCGACAGAGGAAAACATTCGAACCAACGGGTGTGAGCGTCTATCATCGTCAGCAGATATCTTGGTAGGCTTTTGTTATCCGATAAAGGACCAACCAAGTCGATGTGCACTGTGGTGAATCTCTTTGTAGGGCAAGGCAGTTCTCCCAACGGTCTCTTCGTGTGTCGATTGATCTTAGCAGCTTGACATGCCGGACATTCACTTGCCCACTTCTTGATATCCTGTTTCAGAGTCGGCCAAAAATACCTGGAACCGACCAATCGACAGGTAGCCTTCCAACCAGGATGGCTGAGGTTGTGAAATGTGTCATGTATCTTCCTTCGAAGTTGTGGTGGCACGACAGGGCGAGGATTTGGCTGATTGGTGTTGCAATGCAGCTTGATGTCTTGAGCTCCAACGTCAAACTCTTCATACTCGCTCAGATCTTCATCAGAGTTTGCTTGCTGTTTAGCGATGGCGATAATGTCGATTGGCATCTCTTCAGCAATGGTCACAGCAGCGATATTGTCTTGTTCGGGAACATTGCGAGAGAGCGTGTCGGCGACGACATTATCCCTCCCTGCAACATAAACAATATCGTTAGTATATTCGTTAATAAACGCTAGTTGGCGATGTTGTTTGTCGGACCATCTTGCTGTTGAGTTTTTGGCAGCTCCCACTAAAGGCTTGTGATCGGTGAAGACAGTTAGGCTACTTCCGCTCACGTTGTCCTTCCATTTCTTCAAGGAGACAAAGATAGCAAGTAGTTCTGGTCAAATGTGCTATATTTTCTCTCATGTTCAGAGAGGTTCCGAGAGAAAAACGCTAGAGGGAAACTTTCACCATCTACCACTTGATGAAGGCATGAACCTATGGCGAAAGCACTTGCATCGCATGTGATAGTGAAGGTAGCATTCGGGTTAGGGTATGTTAGCTCGGTAGCGTTGGCTAAGGCGTCTTTGATATTCTGAAAGGCGGTTGTGTGTTGTTCTTGCCAATTGTACTTCGCAGCATTGAGTAGGTCTCGCAGTGGGTTAACAATCACTGCGTAGTTCGGCACGCACCTTTGGTAAAAACCAAACATACCTAAAATTCTTCGGAGCTCTTTGCCATCTTTCGGTTCCACCAGTTGTCGGAGGGATGCAACACGATCTTCAATGGGCTTTATACCAGTTGCGTTGAAGTTGTAGCCTAGAAAATTAACTGATGACTGAAAAAGAATAGATTTATTATCATTTATCTTTAGTCCAGTTATTTCTAATTTATTCATCAGTAATTTTAAATGGTGCTTGTGTTCGTCTTCGGTCTTACTGAAAATGAGTATATCA
>CAYLZS010000136.1:0-20756 GCA_964388065.1 uncultured Granulosicoccaceae bacterium | reverse complement strand
TTTGGCGCAATTATTGGCCAAATCAGTATCGGATCAAACGGGTGCAATCTGCACCCGTTTTCATTTATGGCTCCAGAAAGCCAGGTAATTTAGAGAGCTGTGGACTCTAAATGGAAAAAAGAGAACAGGCAGTATCTATTAAATTTAAACCTGCTGACTCAGGATTTTCGTGCAATAAATTCCTCTATGGCATCAGCGGACAAAAGCCCTGGATTTTTACCGATTAGCTCACCTTGAGGGCTAAACAAAAGATAGGTAGGTGTGCCTCGAAATTGTTCGTCTGTTACGCCGAAGTAGTGCGATGCTGCAGACTTCATTTGGCTGACATAATTTGGAAAAGTAACGTTGTGCTGGTTTATATACCGCTTTACTTTTCCTATGTTCTTTACACCATCCAGGGCTATACCAACAACATGCGCGTCCTGATCTTTGTGTTTTTCGTGGAATGCCGAAATTATAGGCTTTTGTGACTGGCACAGGATACAAGTGGTAGCCCAGATCATCACCAAAGTCCACTTGCCCTGACCGGTCAGGTTTTCAAGGTTAACCGGGCTCCCGTCGTCGACAGAATGCATTTCCAGACCAGCGCTGCTGGCAGAGCCTGAACTGGCAAGAAGTAGTGTGGTAAGTACCACTGGCAGAAATGTCTTGTTCCTGGCTGAACGGCGTATTGTTTTGATTTTCATTGGAAGGTATCCGGATAAGTTCGATTCGATCAAGAGTAGTTGTTTGGTACTACTGATACAGACATTCACTACCGTCAGATAGTTTCAGGACGCCCTCTCTTGAAAAAGAGGCAAGAGAGATGTTGTCAGGACATACTGAAAGTGAAAGGTTTTCATTGTTACTGGTTTTTTGCTGCAAGTGCTCAACGGTTCGGTCAATGTGATTGAATACTGTTAGTAAACCCCTGCCAGAGACAACTTTAAAACCGTCTGCAACTGATATAGATTTTACTTTGCGGTGTACTGCGGGAAGTCTTCGATTTAAAACACTATTGCCAATATTGTTATCAACCAATTCATAACCGATATACCTGGCAAGTTGTTGTAGAGTGCCGCCCACGGTCGCGTTGATATCGAGATCCCATTCTACTGCAACATCCAATGGATTAGCTGAGAGACTTTTTACACTGCCGTTGCGTGGAGGGCCGAAATACGTATTGGCCTTTTGTACCGGAGAGCTGTTAGATGGCTCAGCAGCTGCCTTTGTCAGTATTGTAACCGGAGTTGGCCGCCTGTCATTGCTGGTGCTGAATATCATTGGTCCGGACGCACTGGCTGGAAGTGCTGCCAGCGTGACCTGTGAGATGTTCTCTACTCGTGTATTGTATTTGGGTGTATTGGATTTGGGTGTATTGTTGTTAGGCGTATCGTTTACAGGCGATGTGGTTGCCAGTGGTAATTGCTCTTGTGGTAATTCTCTTACCGGAGCTGTTTGTGCAGATGGTCTGTTGAGTTTTCCGTTATATATAGTAGGTCCGGCTGCGCTCGCTGGAAGTGCGGCAAGAGTGACGTCTGAGATATTTTCAACTCGTGTATTTTGTTCTGGAAGATCAAAAGGAATTGTTTTTGCGATAGGCAACTCTTCTTGTTGATCATTCTGCTTTTTGTTAAAGCTAAAAGTACGCGCAGGTTCTGGCTCTGGCTCCGGTATTGGCTGTTCTGCCTGGTTTGGAACTCTGTTGAAGGCGTAGCTATCGAGAATTTTTTGTTTCTTTTTTCTCTCAGTCAATACGGGAAGTACGTCAGGTACGTTCCGTATGTCACCACCATAAACAGATATTACTACTGACTCGTACAGTGCTTGTGCATCGACACCTCTGGCTGTATTTTCCTGTATCCATTGTTGAGCTGCGACGGCAGCTGCATCGTCTCGGAAGGCCTCAAGCTCATAGTCATTGAAGTAGACCTTCTCCACATTAAGTTCTTTTAGTACTGGTTCCCAGGATTGAGACAGGTTGTACTCGTAATTCTGAACATAATGGTCAAGTGATTCGTTTATGGAGTTGTATAGTGCCTCTATGTGCTGTGGTGGTAATTGATTAATAGACTTAATATTAGCGACCACAGGACAGTTGACAGTGCCGGGGTTGAGGTTTTCTGTCCACCATGTAGCGTTAGCGATTGTACCGAAAGACATGTGTTCATGGGGGGCGAATGCTGCCGCGTTTATCTGAGCGTTACCCATGGCTTCCCTCACTTCTGTTGCAACTATCAGTGTGGGTAGAGCACCAAGCGCTTCCATTGCCTGAGCAGTACCTGAAGTTGCTCTGATACGTAAACCTGCCAGATCTGACAGCGTCCTGGGGCTGTCACCAATGCCAGCCAGATTCTGTTGTGGTAATGGCGTCGGCATTAAAGCGATTGCGTTGTATTGCGCTAATTCATCCAGAATGGCTGGTTGTCTTAATAGCTCCTGACCTAAAGATCTTTGCTCCGAAAGTGTGGAGATTGGCAGATACGGGAGTTCTAGTACGGTGAGAGAAGGTGTTTTATCGACGTGGAAACCAGCACATATTTGTGCCAAATCAAAAGCATCTATGGCTATGCCACCGAGATTATCACTAGGCGATGCCAGTTCGCCATACGAGAGATTTAAAGTGAATTCACCGTTGGTTTTTCGATCAACTAACTCGGCCAGCCTTTCGATATGTTCAGTAAATGCCCGTCTTTCACCCCATAGCGATACGTCCCAGGTGGTCTGCGTCTGAGTGAATCCCGAGATCGGGAATATAAGCAATAAAATGGTCATTATTTGCTTCATAGCGTCACTTCTTTCCTTTCCGTATTACTGCAATTGTAATATCACACGAGCGATAAAATATTTGGGATTACCGAGTTTTTGTGATGAAGTTTGTATTTCTTCAATATCTGTTTGGTCGGTGACTGGTGGAGTTATCTGCTTCCTATATCAGACGTAAGTTGTTTCTTAGTCAGTCTGAATAAAAAAATAACTGTCGACGAAATACACCAGAGTGTATGTAAATTGGCGATAGTAATCTATCTGCAACTACCTGTATTAGTTGCGGTGCACAAGGCAAAAAATATGCAGCAGTTGATCTCCTGATATGTGGTCTGGATCGCTATCATTGATCGAAGATAAGTACCGGCGGAAATTTGTTTATCATTTTCCGTTTAAACAAATCATAGACCAGTAAAGTCGTGGCCGATTATTGTGGCTTGCGTTTAATCGTTGGATTTAAACGGCACAGATAGTCAGCCAATTCTCTTGTTTTTGCGGTGTGTGCCAATGGCTTTGCGATCACATGTTTTCAAATTTCGATTCGGTCACAAATATGTCACGATGTGTTTTAACAATTGAACACCAATACATTAGATTGGTGAGTATTTGAAGTATCCAAATTTTTCGATGCAAAAATATATGAATAAAGCAGTCTTTTTATTTGTACTGGCAGGGTTGTTTTTTAACGCTGATCAGCTACATGCTCAGGATAGTGAACCGGTTGTTGTATGGGATGTATCACTTTGGGGTGAAAGGCGTGCTTTCACAGAGCATGTAGAGCATCTGGCTGAATTAGTCGCTGGAAAAACCAATGGTAAGTTCACCCTGAATCTCTCATACGGTGGTCTGTCGGAACCCAAAGGAAATTTAAGAGGTATTTCATCGGGTAAATTTGAAATGGCGCAATTCTGTGCCGGATTCCATCGAGACGATCATCTTTCAATCTCCTTGCTCGAATTGCCATTCCTTGGTGTAGAGACTCTTGAGCAGGAACGCTATTTAAGTCAGTGGTTCTATCGGCACCCGGCAGTTGTACAAGAATTCGAACGCTGGAATGCCATACTGTTGATGCCTTCACCATTGCCACAATACAACCTTGTGGGTATCGGACCTGCTCCTCGAACGTTACAGGCGTTTTCCGGATTAAGTATTCGTGCAACGGGTAGTCTCGGCAAAGCAATAGCTGCAATCAGAGCGATACCAACACCCACAGCAGAATCGGAAGTTCGCGAGGCACTGGAGGAGGGTTTTGTCGAAGCGGTTGCGTTTCCTCCTCATGATCATATGTCGTTTGGTACAACGGAGCTCGGCCATTGGTGGACCGCGAATTTAAATCCTGGAACGGTGAATTGTCCGGTGGCTGCCGGTGCTGAGGCCGTTAAAGAATTAGCACCGCAATATCGCAATGCGCTCTATGAATCAATTAATGAAGCACTGGATCACTACATAGCGAACTACAATAACGCTTCTTTGTTTGCTTTTGACACGGAGCTTAATCGACGAGATATAGACAAAATAACCTTTTCTAAAGCTGAAGTTAAGGCCTTCCAATCAAGCGTTGCAGGCCCCGCAGCAGTCGCGTGGATAAAAGAGCATTCTGATCGCGGACTACCTGCACAGGAACTCTACGATTATGTCACTTTAACTCTGGACGGCGGCGATCCGGATTTGGATTCGCAGTTTAACAAGTGGGCTGCGACAGAAGTTGCAAGCACACCGGTGGTTGAAACTACTTTCTCTGCTATCACCGTGGATGAAGTTAACAACTACCTCGGCCCACCTCGAAACGGTGCCAGAAGCTCTGTACTTACAGCAGATCCTTTACAGTACCTGGTTGAGTGGGATCTGCAAGGTAATGTCACTGTGGGTGATGCTTTGAGTCGCCTGGCTACCTACATAGGCTATGAATTAATTGGTGGCAGCAGCGCGACTCAAAATAACTACAAACGCTTGCTTCCGTTGGTGCAGAGAAGTGTTTCAGAAATAGCTGTTGGTGAAGGCTTTGAGGTTTTGTCTGGTGCCGGATTTGTTACCGTATTCGATCACAGTGCAAGGTCTGTAACTCATTTGCCCAGAAGAAGCAGGCAGACAAAACGTAACCTTCCCGAGTGTCCAACTGATATTGGTGTGGCATCACGAAGTTCTGAGGGTGTTTTGATTCTCACTGATGGAAGCGAATGCCGGTACTAAAGCTGACTGACAGTTGATTTGAAATTTATTTCCTTAGTTAAAGAGTGACTGAACTAAGGTAAACAATAGTATTGAGTTAGGAATAATATTGGGAGCTACGTGGAAATTAACTGCAAGTTCTCTCTTTAAAGCTAAAAATTGCCATGTGGCGTAAGTGCGACAGGGAGCAATTTTTCAGAATAACATGGATAATTTTATAGCAATAATCAGCAGGCGTGGTACCGTTAAGTATAAGTTAAAAATTGTGACACACGCTAACTGGGGTTGTAAACGTATCTATACACCGCCGTGAATTTCAAGTAGTTGCTTTAACTTTAGTTACTGGAAATTATTTTCTCTCTACATAAGGCAGGAATGAATTTTGAAGAATTATTTGTCAGTGGGTTTTGCAGTTGCAGTTTTTACCATGCTGCATCAACTGATAACATTCGCTTGCGAATATCGATGGGGGAAATCAATAGTAACAAAGCACTTGCTAAAGGCCTTGTCTGGATTTCTGCTAATCATTTCGGTTTTAACGGCAAACGTCGGATACGCTGCGGAAGTACCTGGGTTTGATAAACCTGTTCGCCTGCAAGCAGTGGAACAAACCGTTCCGGCCTTTATACAGTCTTTGTTTAGTCAAATAGGTGTTCCTGTCAGAGTAGAGTCTGGGATACCCGGAACCGTGAACGGTGCCTTTCAGGGAACTGCAGAAGAGGTATTTGCCCAGATCAGTCAGGCATTTAACGTTTTCTTATACTACGACACCTACGTGGCATACGTTTACCCTTCAGATGAAATGCAGTCTGTAATACTCTCGCTGACGCATTCAGCTGCCAAAAGAGTATCGGCCAGTGCTATTGAAATGGGGTTAGTTGATAGCCGCAACTATGTAACACCGATAGCGGGTGGCGGGCTTATGGTTAACGGCAGCGTGCGTTTTACAGAACAGATTGAATCTCTGTCCAGAGCATCCAGAGAACAGGTTAAATCGGTAAAACCAAAAAAATCCCCTGTAGAGCTCAGACTGTTTAAACTCAAATTTGCCTGGGCTGACGACATCCAACTTCCTGTCGGTGGTCGTAACATCACAGTGCCTGGCGTGGCGACGTTGCTCAGAACCTTAATACTGGATGACGGATCCCTGCCGTTGGCAAGTGGCGTGTCAGTACGTCGAGATGAATTACAACTATCTAAACTAAAGGGTTTGGGTTTGAGTTCAGGGGCTCCATCCGATGATGCAGGCGAGCAAGCAATACGAAATCCTTTGGCCCGCGGGGTCAGTACATCGCAGTTTAGTATTGTGGCTCAACCGCAGTTGAACGCTGTGGCAATAAGAGATACTGCTGACAGAATGCCGTTATACGAGCAGTTAATTGAAAGTTTGGATGTCGAGCCGGAGATGGTGGAAATTGAGGCAACCATTATCGATATCGATGTAGAAAGAACGCGTGAACTAGGTATTAACTGGCGTCTACAGGGCAGTGATGCAGAGGCTCTTTTTGGCAATGGCACAGTAAGCGATACTCGACTACAACCGGGACAAATAATCACACCTCAGGGAAAAGGTGGTGTGCTGTCGCTGGTGTTGGGAGACAGCACGCAGTTCTTTGCACGTGTAAAAGCTCTGGAAGCTGAGGGTGCCGCTAATATCGTTTCAAAACCACATGTACTAACGTTATCGAATGTAGAAGCCATTCTGGGTGCCACCACTGAATTTTTTGTTCGAGTGGAAGGTAACGAAGAAGTAGATCTTTTTAATGTTCCGGTCGGTACAACACTGCGTGTAACCCCACACGTATACAATAAAGGTTTAAATAAAGGTATTAAATTGCTGGTGAATATTGAAGATGGAGCCGTACAGACATCTTCCGTTGACGACATACCTCTGGTTGAGCGTTCCACAATATCTACCCAGGCACTTATCAATGAGGGTTCCAGTCTTTTAATAGGCGGTCTTGTCCGTGAAAGTGTCAGCGAAAAAGAAGTGTCTGTTCCGGGACTCGGCAAAGTACCCTTTGTAGGTAATTTGTTTAGATCAAAACAGTCAACAAAGTTTAAGAGAGAACGGTTATTCATGATTACGCCTCGTACTGCGAAAAGTAATCAAGCGTTTGATATTAAAGGACCCACTCTACAAGGGGATCCTATGGATATTCTAAGCAGCCCGGATCGTCTTGATGCACCTGAAATAGCTGCAATAACCAGGAAAAAAGAGTCTTTGGTCGCAGACTTGCGGGACGAAAGCCCTGTGCAGGAACCGGTCCGGGAAAGAAAAGAACTGCACAAGCGCTTTGATCAGGAAATGACACTGGCGCTGCTGGATATTCCGAATGTACCAACAAGCGATCAGTTGGCACAAGCTAAAGTGGTAGATCAGTGGAATGAGCTTAACGACAGGGACTCTGCAAAAGAAATTGTTGCGTTTAAGGAAGTTTCAACTGAAGTACAGGAAACAGAAATAGGAAATGAAAGAATAAGTTATGTTGAATCCCCTGCTGCGTTTACTGTTGCGGAAGCTACAATTGAAGAAAGCAATCATATCGACCCGGAAGTTGAAATAAAAACATTAGCCAGGAATATCGCGCGAGATCTAAAAGCACGGCGTTCTGATAGTGCATTGGAGAAAATTACACTGATGAAGAAGCTTGATCCGGCTCACGATTATGCGGTAAATGGCGAGAGTTACGTAGCACTTATGATTGGACACAAGTGAGTGAGTGTCTTTCGTATTTTATAATAGGTGTTAGATACCATTGAAAAAACAACATTGTGAAATGTGAATATCTATTGTTGATAGTGGTATTTCTAATTTGTAGCTTCAATGACAAGGTAGTGTGATGCGAGTGTTCAGAATAAAAATAACCAGCTGTGTCCCGATGGCAGTAGTTTTGGCATCATTAGTTGGCTGCAGCACGATACAGCCAGCCCCGGAGCGAGAAAAGAAAACTCAAACGACCGAATCCACGCATGTGAGTGATATGGAGTACCTCGCTGCAGTTGATCTCATAAACACGGTTGTACAAGTTCCGCGTCTACATCCGGCGAATAGTGAGGTGCTTCAGATGAAGCGACCGACACCCGGGTTTGGTCAAAATTTGTATGATGTTATGACGGTTGCCGGATATGAAATTCGAATTGTAGACACAGATACCGTGCGTGAACCTCAAGTGTCCTATTCACAGCGTACGGGCACCAATAAAACTACGTTTCAGATCAATATTGAGCAATTTAAAGCGAGACGTGCTTATTCTGTACAGAATAGTCGAGTGAAACCGGATTCTTCAATTTACATTTTTGGAGCTGATCCGGATAACATCAATACAAACGACCTTATATTCGAAAAATATCAATCCGCATCGTGATCCATGATTCTGTCGAACTAAACAGAGTGAATATTAGTTCGTAAGCGACGCTGCTTTTATTTTTTGGCAAACATCTTCAACCGTGATCATATCCATCACGCCAGGCAATTGGATTTTTGTGCCCCAGTATAATTCTGATGCCGTCTTATGCTTATGCTTCAAGGCTGCGTCGTTGAATTTGTCGACACAATATTCAAGTGAATTGTATGGTCCGCTTCTTTTGCTCCAGGTGCAGGCATATAAACCGATAACTTTAGTTCCTACTGCATTGGCCAGATGTGCCGGACCAGAGTCGGGTGTGAGCAAAATCTGCGCTTTACTTAGTAGTCCGATAAGTTGTTCCAGTGTGTCCTTCCCGACAAGGTTAATTGCCTTGTGCTGCATTTTTTCTGTAATTGTAGTAGCCATTTCAAATTCTGTATCTGATGGTCCGCCACTGAGCACAACAGTCATATTGTGAGTTTGAATGGCATAATCTGCTACTGCAGCGTAGCGTTCTGCGGACCAGTTTCTGAGCTTATGACTGGAGCATGCCGAGATGACCAATAAGGGTTTGCTCGATGGTACATTTTCATCTGTAAATCTTTTTGCGTTTTCGGTAACCGGCAGGTTCCAGGCTGGGGGAGTTTGATTCAATCCCAGGGTACTGCCAAATGACAGAAATCCGTCTTGCTGATGCTGCATTGGGGCGTCTGGCACTGAATGATTGATAAACAGATGCTGCAAATCTCTGGATCTCGATCGGTCCCAGCCTAATCGTATATCGGCTTTTATAAACAGACTTGCAATGCTTGCTCTGGCAGCCACCTGCAAATGCAACAAAACGTCGAAAGATTCTCTTTGCAAATCTTTTTTAAGTTTTAGATAAGCTTTAATTCCGTCCTTTTTATTGAATTGAATAAACCTGACATCTTGAATTAGCTGTAGAAATTTATATTCGAAAGCTCCACACACCCAGGTAATTTCGCACTCTGGCCATTGATTTTGTATTTGTCGAACCAATGGTATGACATGAGTTACATCGCCAAGCGCTGACAGACGCAATATGCAGATTTTCTTTGCAGGAGATCGTAGTGGAAGTCGGTCAGACATCATTTTATCTGGTGCATGCGGTGTTTGTATTATGCTCTCGGAATATTCAGTTAATCAGAAAAAACTGAAGTTTTTTAGCTGGCGGCGCATTTTCCAGTTGCGCCACCGGTTAGCAGGTTTTGTGTCCTGCCAATTTGAATCGATCATATCTTTTGCTGCTCTATAAACTCGCGCGGCGGATTGTCCATCGAGAAATGATGTGATTGACGCGCCGTAATCTTCTATAGCCTGTTGGAGTTCCGGTTTGGTATTCAGTGCTTGCTCAATGGCATTTTCAAGCAGTGCAGGGTGCTCGATATCCAGCATACAGGCTTGTGGTGCGCGATTCTTAAAAGTCACCACCGGTTTTTTTAGAAGCAGAAATTCCTGCAGGATCGAAGAATTATCGCAGACCATGACATCTGCCTGATGTAGCGCCTGCATTACCTGATTATTATCATAAAATACTAAGTTTGACCCTTCCAGTGCTCGATACTTCGCAACGGTATCCGCTGCCATTTTAGGATGCAGGGTAATTATCCAATGGTATTTGCTACTCGTGCTTATTCGACTGATTTCTGAATGCAGCGCCTCTGCGCTTGAGAGTTTAGTGGAGAAGGTTGAGGCAAAAAGTATAGTCTGCCGATTTTTACTTAGAGCATGTTCGGTATCTGCTTCCGGCTTATAGTTGAATAAGGTGTCGAGTTTAAGCCAGCCGGTTTCCTCTACTTTAAAATACCCTCGTTGCTCTGCCAGTGGTTGTAACATAGCGGTTCTTCCTGGTCCCTCCGTACAATACAAATCAAATAGCCCGCGTTCCGGATATTGATTTCCTCGTTTGTCTTCGTTTAAGCCGTGAAAGACCTGTACTTTTAGTCCGGAAATAAACGATGGTACTCGATCACCTGGTGCAAACACGGCAGCCGGATTTAACGCGTTAGCTGCAGCAACATCGCTAATTTTGTTTTCACCTGGTAGTAGAAAATTCATATTGACTTCGTCACCAACAAGCAACCAGTGAACGCTTCCGCCATGGGCAAGAATTTCACTTTGCAATGGCCGTAAAATATCAAAGGCATAGTTTTGCTCGATGTAAAATAACGCTGTAAAGCTCAATCCGGTACGCCTGTATGTGAAAAAATACAATGCCACGACACCAGAAATTTGGCCATACTCGAGGCTAAATTTCCGCGTCAAGTTTATCAAGATTAATTAAAGTGGTCTAAATCACGAATTTACAATAGCAACAGAGTCGCTGCATTGGGATGCGATTGTGATACAGCGTATAAGTAGTTTTAGACAGATTGTACTGGAGAGGCGCGTTGTAAAATGCTTGCAGCAGCATCCGTAGCCGGGGAAACGCTGCCAAAAATACCGTGCTGGCTGAATACCCGTGTGGCGATGTAGTGTTCTGCGCTGGCCTGTGGCGCGTATCGAACCATCAGAGATGCGCAAATGGCTCTTGCGATATTGGCAGACAGCTGGCGGCAACTGCCTTCATCAAAATTGGCATTTTTAAAATCTACGCGCAGGGAGTTAACCAGTTGATCGAGAGATTTATCTACACCCTGGGTTATATCGAGTTCTTGCAGCAAGGCGTCTGCTGTTTGGGGAGATTTACTTAGCGCTCGCAAGACATCCAGTGACTGAATGTTTCCACAGCCCTCCCAGATAGAGTTCAGTGGTGATTCGCGAAACAACTGCGGCATGATCGATTCCTCGACATAGCCACTGCCACCCAGACACTCCATGCATTCGTACACCATTGCCGGTGTGCGCTTGCAGATCCAGAATTTACCCACAGGTGTGAGACTGCGAACCATCTGCTGCGAGTGCTCATCGGTGGCATTGTCCAGTGCCTGTGCCACCCGCAGTGTCAACAACAATGCAGCTTCAGACTCGACACACAGATCTGCCAGCACACTCACCATTGCAGGCTGTTCGATCAGTGGTTTACCGAATGACTGACGATAGCTGCAATGATGCATGGCCTGAGCGAGTGCCTGACGCATAAGGGCTGCGGATCCAATCATGCAGTCAAAGCGAGTCATTGCGACCATTTCCAGTATGGTATTTATTCCGCGGCCTTCGTCACCGAGTAAATAGGAAAATGCCTTATTGAATTCTATTTCACCCGATGCATTCGACCAATTGCCAAGCTTGTCTTTCAACCGTTGAATCTGAAATGAATTCAACTCACCATCGGGGGTCCAGCGTGGCATTAAAAAACAGCCGAGTCCGGCGTCTGTTTGTGCCAGTACCAAAAAACCATCACTCATTGGTGCGGAGCAAAACCATTTGTGGCCGGTCAGTAAATATACTTTGCCCGGACCTGGTTCAGTGGCTGCTACAGCGACGGACTGATTGGCTCTGACATCTGATCCGCCCTGTTTCTCAGTCATTGCCATGCCGATGGTTAGTCCGTTTTTTTCCTGCCACGGCAGGTTGCGCGGATCGTACTCACGCGACATCACGCCTTTGAGCCAGTCAGAGGTGATGTCAGGTTGCACCTGTAGTGCAGGTACGGATGAGAAGGTCATGGTCGTGGGGCAGGTTGTGCCTTGTTCCGCCTGACAATGCATATACACTTTGGCAGCGCGTTCAACGTGCGCACCGGGACCAGGCTCTGACCACGGCGAGGAGGGCAGTCCGGCCGCAATCGCATCAGTCATTATCTTGTGATAAGACGGGTGAAATTCTACTTCGTTAATTCTGTTGCCGAAGCGATCAAAGTTGCGCAATTGCGGTTTGTTGCGATTTGCCAGCGCGCTGTGGTTTAGCAGATTGTCCTGTGCGATCTCTCCGTAGTCTGTCAGTTCGTTCGATTGAGTGTTGCCGCCAAACGCTGCGACTGCACTTTGCAAGGCCAGATCTGTGCGGTACAGGTTGTAGTCAAACTCTGGTGGCTGATTGGTTACCTTGTGGGTTGCAAACATGGTTAAGCGGCTTTCCAGCGGGTGCAATCTTTATTGCCGGCACTGATTGAATTTGCATGTGGGTACATTGCATATAGATGCAGTACATATGGATGCAGGGTTCTCATTATCGGGCTGGCTTGGGCTGCATGACAGCTGCTGATGCTGCACCACTGGCTGCGTGTTTTGCAAGCTCCGGTGCTGTCTCGTCAGATGATGAGTCCTCTACTTCAACACGTACTTTGGGTCGGGCAAACGGAATTCCCGCTTCTTCAAATGCATCCTGCATTGCCTGAAACGCGAAGCGACGAATATAGAACTGTTTACCGGGTTTTGACATGAATTTGGTCGAGATCACAAACCCGTAGTCATCGACTTCTACAGCACCCTGTGCTTTAAACGGTTGCAGGAAGTCGTCTTTGATTGCTTCTTCTTCCATCAATTGCTGACCGACTTTCTTAAGGAGTTTTCGCACCATGTTTAGATCTGTTTCAAAAGGTACGCGGACTCGCAGCTTCATAATGGCCCAGTCACGGCTGAAGTTTTTAATCACGTTGACCGAACCGAACGGCACCGTGTTCAAAGCACCACGGTGATGGCGGAGCTTCATGGAGCGTACGGAAATTTGTTCAACCGTGCCC
Source organism: uncultured Granulosicoccaceae bacterium (assembly GCA_964388065.1). Lineage (GTDB taxonomy): Bacteria > Pseudomonadota > Gammaproteobacteria > Granulosicoccales > Granulosicoccaceae. Next base: position 7,847 of record CAYLZS010000136.1, on the reverse strand, counting down.
TTTGCTGCATCTACATCAACGTATTCACCTATGCGAAAAGCATCTTCCATAAGAAAGAAAAAGCCGGTAACGATGTCGCGCACAAGAGTTTGAGAGCCGAAGCCTATTGCAAGTCCCACGACACCGGCACCAGCCAGAATAGGCCCGGTGTCTACACCCAGCGCTGACAGGGTGCTCAGTACTACCATCACCACCAGGACGATGGCGATGCTGCGACGCAGCAAAGGCAATAGCGTTCTGGCTCGACTTCGACCTTCGCCTCCTTGCTCCGCTTCCATTGAATCTATTCCGTGCAGTGCTACATAGGCGTCGTCTTCTTCGGCTATTTTTCGATTGATAGTTACTCTCGCAACCTGCCAGATTGCGTAGCAGACAAACACCAGGGAAGCGATCTGGGTCAATGCCTTTGTGGCGATAGCGCTGAAGCCTGTATCAGCGGATGAGAATAGCTCTATCCGCCAGACTGCTGCGAGAATTAACACCGCTGCGACAAACAAGCCCAGCCGGCTTATGCGTGCAATGATAGCGGTTGATGGTTTGCGCTGTGCTTCAAGCACGGTCGATACACGGCTTAGAGCTGACTCGGCAATAGGGAGCAACAGCAGCAGCACCACAGTAGCTAACGCAGCACCGTATAGTGCGACACCACCCAGTAATTGCCAGGCAAGCAGGGCGATCCACATTAAGATCGGAACAGCTGCAAACAGGTAAGGCCAAACCTGCGCGATCATGCGGCGCACGATTCCAGGTTCTGTGGCTCCAGCCAGAATGTCGGTACCAATGGCACCTCGACTGGTCCAGATGGTTATTGACAATAACACCGCGGTACCCGTTCCAACCAGGCTTAGTAACAATTCATGGACATGTCCGCCGATGCCCAGTACTCCAAAGGATGCACAGGTAAAGAAGCCGAAAGCCGCAAACGCAATAGTTAACTTGATAGCGCCGTGCAACCGCCTGGCTTCCCCGTCAGTGTAAACCGGGATTCGAAGAGCCTTGTTTGCGGGTGACAGCAGCACTCTGCTGACACCCACAGTCACCATGACAATCAGTGTCGCAGACAGAAGAAAGAAGAAGAACGTGCGATCACGAGGATCATCTATACCAGAGAGAAAAAATACCGCTGTGGACACAACACCTGCAATCAGTACTGCTGCCAGTTCTACCCCCAGTCCTCCAACAGCCTGTGTTGCCAGTGAGAGTGTATTACCCGATATTTGCTCGATGCTTCTGGCTGCCGTTTTACGCAGCCAGCGTTTGATCAGCATTGCTGCAGCTAACCCAATCGCAGTTGCGAGGAGGAACACAAAGAAAAACTTACCGAATGCCCTGCCATCGCGGCCATCTGTCATTTTGGCCCACCAGCGGCCTGGTAGTGATGCAAACTCTGCAAAGCCCGATACAATCTGGCTGCCCCGTTGTTTTACTTTGGTAAAGTTACGCTGAAATCTGACGGCTACCACCGCTGGATTAAAACTCTCTTCAGGTTTATTGCCTGGTGTCTTTTGAAGCCTCTCCAGAAGCAGACGTCGTACCTCCTCATCAGACAGGCGCGCAACATCGTCAGCCCCGTCCATAGTCTGTGCAATGGATTGACTAACAGAAAAACTGAGTAGCACTGCCGCCGTTAATACGTGGATGAAACGCCAAAGACTTGCCAATGTGCCGACTCCCGGACAATCAGTAGTGTTAGAACTGCTCGAAACAGCGCCGAGCACAGTCAAAATAATTTCTCCCATGATAGCTGATGTCGGTCAACTTTCTTAGTTCTGTGGCGATTTAACTGCTTTAGAAGGGTTGCCGCATACAGGGCGCAGCTGCTGTTCCGATAACGTGCTTTTTACAGATATAAAGATGGGATATTACCGAGATTTGTCTGTCAGCAGGTGAGTTCTGAATTGAGATTTCGGATCGGTAAGGTTGGTTTGATAAGAGCTTTATGGTGAGGTTGTGGTCAGGGAGAGTTCGGACAATCCCCGGCCGATCAGGATTTGCCCGGTTGACTTAAAAGCCGATTGAGCCGGAACGGTGTGTCAGGTGTCAAAATAGTTAAGTGACTTTGACTTAGCCGGCAATTTTTTGAGACGGACTTATAGTGCCACTGTACCTTATAACATCACTGTACGTGCAACATCGATGGGTTACTGCTGATTTATTTGTATCGATTTAGTATCGATGTATTGTGTGTCATTTTCTCCGTTTGTAACTAACCACAACACGATTAATATTGCTGCTGTTCCAACTACGGCGATCGTAAGCCATTCGGAATTTTTAAATTGCATCCTGCTATGTCCCTATAAATCTGCGGGGTTTACTAATTGGTATTTTTTATCTGATCAAGCGGCTTCGCCGAGATCGGTATAGTGCTCATCTTTTCGATACTTGTATAAAACGAATCTCATTTCGGGGAATTCATCTGCAGTAGCGAACCCCTCGTACTTCATTAGTGATATTTTTTTACTGTCTATTTCTATGCCCGGGGTGTCAGGTGAGAGAAATGCCAGCGCAGTTAGTCGCAATAGTTTTTCAGCATTGACACTCATGGGTTGTTTGTTGGACTCCCACCTGGACAGTGTGGATTTATCGATGGACAGATGATCTGCCCAGTCAGTAGCTGACTTGTTCATTGCCTTGCGTATAAACCGCATTTCTTTGCCATTTAATCTTCGTGGCAATGTACATCTGTAAACAGCTGCGGCTGCCATGAGTTTGTCATGATGGGTGATATGTACATCACCGTCGTCGTCACAGATAGCCGTATCATGCAGAATGATTGGAACACCGAACTCCGAAGTTGAGTAACAGGCTAACTTGTTGGAGTAATCGTACGCAGGCTCATCTGCCTCGGCTTTGGCGATAGCTGCGTCCTGCTTGTCATTGTTTCCATTTGGCATAGCGAGTCTACCTTACCCTATTGATCTAACCATACGTTGATTAATTTGATCGTGTTGCCGCTGGTACTTACGATCAAAATCAGTTTTTCTCCATCTATCGACTGACCATGAACTTCATGGTGGTCATCGATGCCTTCACTGTGCGGTTTGATCTGCAGGTTATCTTGCTTAAGCAGCTGCAATACATCGCACATGTCTATTCCATACCGCTCGAATTGTTCTTCTAGAAGAGCTTGTTGACCCTTAATACTTATATAAGGTGCGTCGTTGCCTCCCTGCCGGAAAGAGCGGAGCAGATTTTCAAAATTCATTATAACTGCTCTTTTGATTTTAAATCACTATTAATTATAGATAAGTGCTATTCCAGAAGGCTATAGATTAAAAAAATGATGATCTGAAGTCAAATACAATTGCAAATTTGGGCCCGATTACGCTATTTCTTCAGCGGTTACTGAAGTTTTCAATTTAATAGTGTATAAATAAACGTATATGTAATATTTGATATAGATAAATATAAATATAAATAACTGATGCCAAAACCAACAATTGATGAAGAATGGAAGGCCGCTGTCCGCGGGCTGCTTAAAGCGGAGCTGGCTCGTCGAGAAATTAAGCAAACTGAACTGACCGTTATGCTTGAAGATGCCTACGGGTTACAGGAAACGGCTCAGTCTTTGTCGAACAAAATCAGGAGGGGGGCTTTCAGTGCCGTCTTTATGTTCCAGATACTGGAAGTGATTGGTTGTGAAACTTTGGTTTTGCCGAAACGACAAAAAACCCGGAGCGGGAAGTGATGTTTAAGTTACGTCTGCTTGCCAGACGAAGCTGACGTCTTAACGTTCTTTATTCGAGTGGTTACTTAGTTAACGGAAGATTTTCTGCGTCGGTAGAGCTCGACCAGTTTCTTTGCGGCGATCGGAAAAACACCCAGAAATCCCAGTGCTATCAGTAACGGGGGAGAAAGAACGTCTCCGAGTGTTTCTACCTGACTTAGCTTGTTACCTGAGTAGGTAACTACTGCAGAGATCGGAAACATACCCGCCTGACTTACCAGGTAAAAAACCGATGTTTTGATAGGAGTTAGTCCCATCAACATATTGATCAGAAAAAACGGTATAACCGGAAATAGTCGTAGCGTAAAAAGATAGAATGCGCCTTCTTTTACTACTCCTGCATTTAATTTTTCCTGCAGATTTGATGGGAAGTTGTTTTGCACAATATCCTTAAACAGGTAGCGGGATAGTAGAAATGCCAGTGTAGCCCCAATTGTGGAGGCGAACGAAACCAGTATGCAGGCGGTAGCGAATCCAAATACCGCTCCTGCTCCGAGTGAGAGAATAGATATACCCGGTACAGCCAGCAAAGATGCCACCAGATAAAGAATAAAAAAGTAGGTAAGCGATGAAATGCGATTTTCACTGGCGTATTCGGAAAATAGTTGATGTTTTTTCTGAATGTAATCCAGCGACAGGTATTGTCCGATGTCGAAAATAAAGTAGGACGCAATAAGTACCAGCACCAATAGTGCAACTGCTATTTTGATTTTTCTCATTGGATGCTTATCGAAATCAAACTATCTGTGAGGTGTATTGGAGCAGTTGCTAAAAGTTAGTACTGAATAGATGCCGAGTAACCAGGTGCTCAGCAATATTGCAAATATATTTCCATATTCGTGAGAAATTAAAATCGCAATAAAATTGGTGATATCGAAGCCTCGTATTTTGAAATCCCTCTGCCTGTCGGTTCTGTAGGTGCACTGTTTTCGAGGGTTTTTCGATTGTTGATGTAATTACTGTGAGAATAAATCGGAATAGTGGATTATTAGTCATGTGTATAGCAATAGAGTTCACTCCCCTAAAACGGATCTGTATCATACAGGTTCAAGGTATTGATGAATTTTATAACGTGACAGGCCTATTGTGCTAGCCCTCCTGATACTCTTTGCTTTTAGTGCGGGACTACTATTTCGCAAGCTCGGACAACCGCCTTTATTAGGATATTTGCTCGCAGGTTTTGCAGCCCATGCTCTGGGAATTGGAAATCTTGACTTGCTGGGGCCTATAGCTGATGTCGGTGTAACGATGCTCCTGTTCACCATAGGTCTAAAACTGCGTATTACCGAATTGGCCAAACCCTATATTTTCGGCCCGGCATTTTTGCATATGGTGGTGGTTGTACCGCTGACAGCGGGCGTGTTATTGCTCATAGGTCAAATCTATACACCGCTCGCGTTCAGCAGTGATGTTTCGGCGTGGATGCTGGCATTTGCGCTTTCTTTTTCGAGTACTGTATTCGCTATCAAGATGTTTGAAGAGCGTGGTGAGAGCGCGGTTTTTTATGCATCTATAGCTATTGGTGTTTTGGTTCTGCAGGATGTACTTGCGGTTCTGTATCTTGTTTTGTTGTCATCAGAAAGACCATCTCTGTATGCCGTGGCGTTACTTCTTGTTCCGCTCACTTTTAAATGGTGGAAGAATCTTGTTGCCCGCTTTTTAGCGTTGGTCGGACATGGTGAACTTCAGTTGCTGTTCGGATTTCTGATAGCACTTGGGGTATATGAGTTATTTGAATACCTTCATCTTAAAGGCGGACTCGGGGCGTTGCTGGCAGGTGCGCTGATTGGCGCATCAGATAACAAACAGTCAAAAGTACTTTATGATCGACTGGCTAACTTCAAAAACCTTTTTCTGATCGGTTTTTTTCTACAAATAGGTTTTTACGGTACACCTTCTTTTCCGATGCTGGTTGTAGCGTTCCTGTTAGGGGTTCTGGTTCTGCTCAGGCCTGTAGTGTACTTTACATTAATGACTCTCTTTCGTTTGCGAGCTCGCACAGGGTGGCTCGCAGGCATTGGTCTGTTTACTTACAGTGAGTTTGGTTTAATTGTGGCATCTGCCGCCGTCTCGAGCGGACACTTAAGCAGCGATTGGCTGGTAACACTGGCACTTGCCATTGCGATCTCATTTTTCATTTCTACACCGGTGAACAGTATTGCTCATAAGCTTTACCGAACTCACGTGGACTGGTTCAATAGTTATCAAAAGCCGGTCAGGCTTGCGGAGGAAGAAATCGAACTTCTTGGTGATGCCAATATTGTGATACTGGGTATGGGGCGGGTCGGGAAGGGTGTTTATCAGCATCTGATTGACCATCAAACGGACCATGTTGCTGAGGATGGTATGAGCAAAGTGATAGGTGTTGAAGAGAATCTTGCGCGTATAGATGATTTACGTGATGCAGGATTTCACTGTGTTCACGGCGATGCCTCCGATCGCGATTTCTGGGAGCGTACTGGACTCGCAAGTCGAGATCTTATCTTTGTGAGTCTGAGCAATCATAGAGAAAACAAATCGGTAGTGGATCTTGCTCGCCTGTCCGGGTTTGAAAATACGCTTGCAGTATCGTCCTACTATGAGGATGAAAAATCAGAACTCGAAGCGTTGGGTTGTATTTCAGTTAATGTGTACTCAAAAGCAGGAACCGGCTTCGCTGAGCACGTTTTAAATCGATTGAAAACTCATAGTTGATACTCAGCGCTTTACTTTGCTGTGTCTGCGCTGGAAAAGCAGGTTGTGTGTATGTTCCGACTGTTGTCGCTGGCTCGTGATGCTGGCATAGTCAATAAAGTTTATATTGATTATCAACGCGATCTTTGTTAAGAACTTAATTTAATGCAAGCGATAATGATTATATAAATACGATGAACAAATTCTGCTATCCAATACTGCTGGCATTCCTTTCAATTTTCCTTTTGAGCTCATGTTCATCTGATGATGACGGGGATTCTTTGATTGAACAGGTAGCTGGCGAAGATGTTATTGGTTCTGATGATGGCATCGGATCAGGCGTCACGGATGATGACTCAACAAGTGAGGTGGACATCAATAGTTTGGCAAGTAACGGTTGTCAGAATGTCGTGATAATTGATGAGTTTGCCTACGCTGCCTGCGAAACTGGTATTGAAGTTGTCGATCTGGGCTCACTTGAACGCAATTTTGTATCGATCCCCGCTGATGATATTACCGGTGACGCCGATCTTGGGGTCTTATTTACGCAGTCCGGAAATACTCTTACTCAATTCGATCTTGTAAATCCGTTGCAACCAGAAGTTATCGCAACGGTGGGCACCAATTTTTCGTTATTTTCGGGTGTTTCTGCTGCCAATGGAATTTTGGTTGTTTCTGCGGGTTCCGGTGAGGCAGATACACAAGTCTATACCTATGATTCCAATTCTCTGACGCTGACTATTGCCGGTATTGCGCAGGTTGATAGTCAAACAGGAAATCCTGATGTACATGTTGCCGCGACAAGTGACGGAGCACTGGCTTTCTATTCACAGGATCTGGGGCTGGTAGCCAATTGGGGCATACAAATAGTCGAGTTTGATGTCGCTGGAAATATTCTGGATATACCTGACGTTGTAGTACTGACGCCAGGTGCGTTTAGCCGTAGTTTTGGTGTTCCCTTTGGACCCGCCAATTTTCCAGTGGAAAGTGAGTTTCTAAACGAGCAATTGTATGTTGCTCACTTTGCAGCAAACGGATTACAGGTGATTGACCGGTCCGCATCGGATGCGCTTTCTCTAATACCGCTTGGTTATGAGCCGACCAATATTGCGACTGACGGAAGTCAGCTGTTTGTGGTGAGTGTAGATCGCAACATTGTGGACATTGTAAGCCCGATTACAGAAATGGTAGTGGACAGTATTACCCTGCCGCTCCTGCAAGCTGTCGGGGTTGCCGCGAACCTGACTCATATCGCGGTGGCTGATCGATCTGCAGGTCTGAATATCGCAGTGCGGTCGTTACAGTCTGCCCGCGCAGCGGGGATCATAGCGACAGATGGTTCACCGAGATCGAGTCACCGCGATGAACCGAGCCGTGCCTGGCGGCGGTATTGCTGATCTGCTGCTCTGCGTGTCCGCTCGCCGGGTTCGAGACCCGTAGTTTATGT
>CAYLZS010000135.1:0-10472 GCA_964388065.1 uncultured Granulosicoccaceae bacterium | reverse complement strand
GATTGTTGGTGTAAAAATACAGGGAATAATATGAAATTATATTACTCACCAGGTGCGTGCTCTTTTGCTCCACATATCGTACTGGAAGAAATAGGAAAGCCCTATGAAGTTGAACTGGTTTCCACGATGGATGGATCAACTCGAAAAGACCAGTACCTGAGTTTAAATCCCAAAGGTCGTGTACCTCTTTTAATAGATGGGGAGCATGTTATTACTGAGGTATCGGCGATCATGAGTTATCTTGCTTTGAATAACCCCGATTTAAATCTAATTGATACAGCGCCATTGCAATTGACACGTACCATTGAATGGATGAACTGGCTGGCCACAATACATACACAGGTAATCGCGCAGAATTGGCGTCCGGAAAGGTTTACTGATGAGGCAAGCGCATTCGAAGGGATTCAGGGCAAGGGCATGGAGGGTTTGGTTGAGACCTGCAATCATATTAACAGCAAAATGGAAAACCGGAATTGGGCTGTCGGAGAACAGTATTCAATTGCAGACCCGTACCTGCTTGTCTTTTTCAGGTGGGGCAATCGCCTGGGTCAGAATATGCGTCAATTTCAGCACTGGACAGACCATGCGGAAAGAATGGAGAAAAAGTCTGCCGTTCAGCGAGTGCTGCAGGCAGAGGGAATTTCACTGTGGGAGTAAATCATGATAAGACGTATAGTTCGACAGATTGAAAGTGACTTTACATAGTTTTTGTTTGATGATAATTGGGTTATATGTATGAGCAATAGTTTTTTAGCGCTTTCTATCTACATAGGCTGGATGTTGGTTCTTCTGATATGTCTGGAGGTATTACGCGCAGTTCTTGTGCTAAAGAAGGAGCACCTTGCCAATAGCTTTAGCACCAACGGAGACGATTTAAAACCGTTTGGCAAAAGACTCACGAGAGCTCAGGCTAACTGTTATGAATCGTTCCCGTTTGTAGGTGGACTATTATTGCTGGCTCTTGCTACAGATAATACTGGCATTACAGACCCATTAGCGATTTATGTTCTGATCGCGCGTCTGGCACAGTCGGTAGTTCATCTGGCTTCCGGTAGTATTCTGGCTACACAGCTGCGTTTTGTTTTCTTTTGTGTGCAGGTTATTATCTGCTCCTGGTGGGTTATCAATTTTATATTTTTAAGTTGAGTTCTGGTGCCATTGTCTGAGACCAGATGGTGGCATTCAAGCCTGTTCATAATTTCCAGTAACCTAAACTCTGTCATACGCTGGCGCTGTCCGGTAACATAGTGGAAAACTTCTATAGAAGCATTCCTTATGACATCTCAAAGTAAAGAGAATAACAACAGAAAAATCGCATTGACAGGAGCGCTGGTTGCCGACGCTGCAACCATGGGGCTGCACTGGATGTACGATCAGGACCACATTCGCAGGGTCGCTGAAACCGGGGATATACTTTTCCGACAGCCGGATGCCAACGTTTATGCAGACCAGAAAGCCTACTTCGCCCATGCGGCCAAAAATGTCGGCCAGAGCTCTCAGTACGGTGAATCTGCCCGAGTTGTCGCTACTGCCATTGCGTTAGCTGGTGGTTACGATACGGCGCAACACCAGCAAGTGTTTATGGACACCTTTGGTCCGTGCGGCAGCTATCACGGGTTTGCTGACAGACCCACCAAAGCTCTGGTGGCAAAAATAATTCAGGACGGTGATGACATTGCAGATGCTTCCGGTTCAGATGATGATCAATTGCCCGCTCTTTGTTCGGTACCCGCTTTGTTTGCACATAATCAAAATAAAGAGGCTTTAAAGAAGGCTGTATCGGTTACAACAATCAACGAGCAGGCTTTGAGCGGTGCTATTGTATTGCATGACTGCCTGGAACGATTAGATGCCGGTGAAAATATAGAACAGGCATTAAGCTCTTCTGCAAAACTGGCAGATTCTGAACTCACCAAGCTTCTGAACGAAGCGCTGGCAATGCCTGATTATGATCCGCTCGGAGTGGCTAATCAGTTTGGAATGCCGTGTCACATGAAGCAGGGGTTGCCTGTGGTCTGGCACCTTTTAAAGCATGCAACAGACTTTGCAACAGTGGTGCGTGACAACATACGGTGTGGCGGTGACAGTTGTGGCAGGTCGATGGCTATCGGGTCAGTTGCAGGTGTTCTGTTTGGTGTGCCTGCCGAGCTTTACGCAAAACTTGATAGCCCGCTATAAATGTCGCGTAAGCTCCGGGTATTGATCGGGTTGCTGTTGCATATATGAGTCTGAAATTGAAATACAAAATAGATCTGCCGGACAATGCGCCGGTTGCTGACAAAAAGCCACAGCAACATACTGACCATGGCATAACCCGTTCAGACAACTACCACTGGATGCGTGCTGATAACTGGCAAGAGGCCATGCGTGAGCCTGACAAGCTGCCAGAACCTGTTAAAAGTTATCTGCAGGCAGAAAACAACTACTGTGCTGAAGCCATGTTACCACTGGCGCAGCTGCAGAAAGATCTGATTGCCGAGATGCGGGGTCGCATGCGCGAGCAGGATGAGTCTCTGCCGGAGTCGGATGGCACGTACGCCTATTGTGATCGACATATAGAAGGTGCGGAGCATCCTGTCTATTTTCGTACTGATCGCGATGGTGGTAACGAACAACTGCTAATCGATATCAATCATGAAGCAGAGGGACATGAATATTTCAGCCACGATTTAGTCGAGCATAGCCCGGACCATAAAACACTGGCCTGGTGTTGTGATACTTCAGGCGCGGAATACTATCGACTATTTTTTCGCAATATAGACACCAGCAAAGACAGTGCAATTGTCATTGAAGATGTTGGCTCTGTTGCCTGGGCCGATGGACAAACAATCTACTACACGCGAGTGGATGAGAATCATCGACCGAGTAAGGTTTTTAAGCACACGCTGGGTTCAGATCCCGCTGATGATGCATTGGTTTATCACGAGAAAGACAACCGATTCTTCTGTGATGTTTATACCAGTCGATCCGGAAAGTTTATCTTTATTGCATCGGGTATGGATGATCAGGATGAAGTCTGGTTTATTCCGATCAATGCTGCCGGTGATGCATCACAGTCTATCGAGCCCCAACTGATAGAGCCAAGATCAGAAGGGCTTGAATATAGCGTCGATCATCAGGGCAACGATACTGACAATCGCTTTGTAGTTTTAAGCAACACTGACGACGCGCAGGATTTTAAATTATCTGTAACCGATTGTGATAAACCGGGCAGGCAACACTGGACAGACTTCCAGGTGTATCAGCCCGGGCGGATGATACATACCTTCGAAGTGTTTCGTGACTGGGTTATGTGGTTAGCGGTGGAAAATGCACTGCCCTCTATTTATTTCACCGGAACGGACGGCAAAGTATCAAAGGTTGCTTTTGAAGAAGAGGCTTATTCACTTGGGCTGGATGCGGGTCTTGAGTACGATGCAAATGTTTTCAGGTTTGATTACTCGTCTCCAACTACACCATGGCAAACATGGCAATACAATTGTACCAATGGCGAAAGAAAGCACCTTAAGACACAGGAAATACCTTCAGGTCATGAGCCTTCTAACTACATCACCCGACGCATAACCGCGACATCGCATGACGGTGCCGAAGTCCCGGTAACCTTACTTCACCATAAAGACACATCCGTCAATGGAGCTGCGCCGTGTTTATTATATGGATACGGATCCTACGGCAGCAGTGTGCCGGCAGGTTTCTCTTCAAACCGATTGTCACTGGTTGACCGGGGATTTGTCTATGCCATTGCACATGTGCGTGGTGGTGAAGAGAAAGGTCGGGACTGGTACGAGCAGGCCAAGTTTGCGGGCAAGGTAAACAGCTTTCATGATTTTATAGGTGCTGCAGAGGAACTGATAAAGCAACAGTACACCGCAGTTGGCAATATTGTGATTCATGGTGGATCAGCCGGTGGTTTGCTGGTGGGTGCCACGGCAAATATGCGCCCTGATCTATTTGCCGGAGTCATTGCAGATGTACCGTTTGTAGACGTACTGAATACCATTATCGACGACACCCTGCCGTTAACACCGGGCGAGTGGGCTCAGTGGGGCAACCCGATTGAAAGCAAGGACGCCTATGATTCCATTGCATCGTACTCACCTTACGATAACGTTGAATCTAAAGATTATCCGTCGATGCTTGTTACTGCCGGTGTTTCTGATCCGCGGGTCACCTACTGGGAGCCTGCCAAGTGGGTAGCCAGACTGCGAGATCTTAAAACGGATAATAATCCGCTGTTGTTAAAAACCAATATGTCATCCGGACATTTTGGCAAGACCGGGCGCTTTGCCATGCTTGAGGACTATGCGCTCTCGTTTGCATTTGCGCTCGCTGTAACCGATTCACCGGAAAACAATATTGCCCGGTAAACGATATGGCCCGGTAAACAATATTACAAATAATCAGAGCACTGATTAACCACTGCGATGAAATTACTAACAACCTGCATCGGTGCCTATCCGAAGCCCGATTATATCTGTCTGCCTGACTGGTTTAATCTGCCCGCCGCAGACACTTCACAACCCACACGTCAGTGGCAGGCAGCGATTGAGGCGATGGGGGATCACGCACAATCGTTGATCGATCGCGGTGTTACCGAAGTCATCGGTGACCAGGTGAATGCGGGTATTGATATTCCAACTGATGGTGAACTGGTCCGGGAAAATTATGTGCACTATCACTGCAGGCATTTACATGGTTTTGATTTTGAAAATCTGACAGAAAAGTCGCTCAGAGATGACGCTTATGTCACGAGCCTGCCAACCATTACCGGCAAGGTCTCAGTAAGGTCTTTGTTTTTAAGTGATGACTGGCAGCATGCTCAAAGTAAAACAACGAAGCCTGTCAAGATCACGCTGCCGGGTCCGATGACGGTTTCTGATACCAGCTGTGATGCGTTTTATCACAACAACCAAAAGCTCGGCGCAGATATAGCGACTGCATTGAATGCTGAAGTGCGTCAGCTGGCATCCGATGGTTGTACCCATATACAAGTAGATGAACCTCTGTTTGCGCGCCATCCGGAATCTGCTCTTGAGTACGGTTTTGAGAATCTTGAAAGGGCATTTCACGGTTGCCCAAAGTCTGTAACCCGTACCGTACACATGTGTTGTGGTTACCCGGATAAGCTTGATAACGACACCTACCCGAAGGCCGACTTAACTGCCTATGCGCAACTCGCAGATGCCATTGAATATTCGTCTATTGATGCAGTATCTGTAGAAGATGCGCACCGCCATAACGATTTGAGTTTGCTGGAACAGTTTCAAAAAACCACCGTGATACTGGGTGTGGTGGCGATTGCCAGGAGCGAGGTGGAATCTGTTGAGCAGATTCGGCAGCGACTGCAGGCAGCTCTTCAGCATATTGATTCGGAGCGCTTAATGGCAGCTCCGGATTGTGGTTTGGGCATGTTAAGTCGCGAACTGGCGGTGGCGAAAATCACAAATCTGTGTCTTGCAGCTGGTAACGTTTAGTGCGCTTTTTGTTTGCTGCCCGTTGTTTGCAGCCCATTGTTTGTAGCCTGAGGAAATTTATCAGTGGCAAAACAGAGGTATGGTTATTACCGCATCGATTGCATCCATAGATCGCAGCGTTTTCACGGTTGGTACGCGTGAAGTGTATTTTATTCGGACATCATAGAGGTCTTTGATATTGGTGGCTGCAACGTCGATGATATCTGTCGATTGCTCGGCCATCGCGTACAGGGGCAGGCTGTCTTTGGTACTCACGTAGTAGACAATGGATTCGAGTTCAGAATCGCTCATCACCCGATAGCGGTTTACGTATGAGTCGACAGTCGCCTTCTTTACCGCCGCCCATGCGGATGTACCGTAGCGACCACCGAGCCAGCCTGTAGCAAACAGTGCGAGCACCAGCAAGCCGGCAGTAGCCAGTTTTGCAGGCGATGTGCTGTGGGCTTCAGTTGGCACTGAAATCCTCGTAAACAGGGAGTAGTTTCCATCATATCAGACCCAACACCCGTCTAAGAGAGACATTGCTCATATCGTCGCAACTTTAGAGAGTTGAAGCTCAGGCGCTACTCGCGTGACATTGCGGAAAGAGCGATAAATCAGTTTGAGCGATTAGTGTGGTTTAGGTGTATAAGGTCGCGAAGTCAAAGGGCGATGTGATGGGTAGTGTCTTCAAAAATACGTGGGCGTTGATGCTTGGCATGCTGTTGCTGATGCTTGGCAACGGTCTGCAGGGTACTTTGCTCGGGGTGCGCGGGTCGATTGAAAATATCGATCCCTCGACCATGGGCTATGTCATGTCTGCCTATTTTGTCGGGTTTCTTGGTGGCTCGCGAGTAGCGCCGTTGCTGTTGCAGCGGGTGGGGCATGTGCGGGTGTTTGCAGCGCTCGCGTCATTGGTATCGGCAGCGTTTATTCTTTTTGCTGCGGTAGTTGATCCAATTGCCTGGCTGCTGCTGCGTATGGTTGTCGGCTTTTGTTTTTCCGGTATTTATGTGGTTGCAGAAAGCTGGCTAAACCACGCTACCAGTAACGACACACGTGGGCAGGCCCTGTCTTTGTATTTAATGGTGCAGATGGCGGGTATTGTACTTGGGCAGCTATTGCTGAACGTTGCAGATCCGGCCGGATATAACTTGTTTGTTCTTATTACGGTGCTGGTTTCTCTGTCATTTGCACCAATACTTCTATCTACGACAACAGCACCGGTGCATGACACGGCAACCCCGATGTCGATTAAAGAATTGTTCAAAACATCGCCGCTGGCATCCGTTGGTAATTTGTTGCTCGGTGGTATTTTTGCGGTGTTATTTGGAATGGCGCCAATCTATGCAACCGAGCGCGGCCTTTCAATCGCGCAGGTGTCTTTCTTTATTACAGCGATCTATTTTGGCGGTTTGCTTTGTCAGTACCCGATCGGGTATCTGTCTGATCGACTGGATCGTCGTTACCTGATTATTGCGGTGACTGCTGTTGGTGCTGCGGTGGCCGTGTTTGCGTTATTTGCCGGTAGCAGCTTCACCTTGCTTATTGTCATTGCGCTGTTGATCGGTGGTACGACAAACCCGCTCTACTCATTGTTGCTGGCTTACGCCAACGATTACCTTGAGCTGGATCAAATGCCTGCTGCCTCAGGTGGCTTTTTGTTTATTAATGGCTGTGGTGCAATGAGTGGTCCGGTGCTGGTGGGTTATGTGATGGAGCGATTTGGTATTCACTGGTTCTTTATTATCATTGCCACGCTGATGTCTTTGATTTGCCTGTACGGTATCTATCGAATAACCCAGCGTACCTACGATGTGGCCCCCGAAGATGCTGCACCTTATGTGGCAGTGACCAATCGCATTACGCCAATGGGTGCCGAGATCGCTATAGAGGCGGCAGACGAAGCTCAATCTGAGGAGCAGGAGCCGCAAGCCCAGGACGTAAAAGAGTCGGGCTAGATCGTCAGAGTGTAGCAATAACTTTACATGTAAACAGCGTAAGACTGACGCAGTCGCTATTCAATTGCTGAACCTGTTGATCCCGAAAGCGGTTTCGGGATAGCATCCGCGAAGTGGAGGAGACAAGCAGTGACAGGTAGTGAAACGAACAACGCTTAAGGATCTGGCGCAATCCCTTGAGTTGACCGAAGGCACGGTCTCGAGAGCACTGAACGGATACGCAGATATCAGTCCGCGTACTGTAGAGCGTGTGCAGCAGGCGGCAACATCGCTGGGCTACAAAGCCAATCAAAATGCCCGGCGGCTTGCCACAGGAGTTGCTGAAGCGGTCGCCTACGTTATTCCTCAAAACCATAGCTCGCTTGCAGAGCCCTTTGTCTCGCAGCTTCTCCGTGGTATTGATGACGCGCTGTCACGGCGTGGCTGGGACCTGTTGGTGTCGCACTCGCGCAGTGCTGACGATGAAGCAGAAAAAATTCAGCGATTGATTACCTCTGGTCGTGTCAGTGGTGTTTTACTTACCAGACCGTTTCGACACGATGCTCGTATTAAGCTATTGCAGGATGCAGGTTTCCCGTTTGTGGTTCATGGGCGTTCTGCAAACTGTGAAGACTATGCCTGGTATGACATAGACAACGAATTGGCAATCACCACCGCTGTATTACATTTGATTGAACTGGGGCACAGGCGAATCGGGTTTGTCGGTGCGCCTCTTTATTATAATTTTGCGTTTCAAAGACTGCAGGGATACAAGGCAGCATTGCAGCAGAGCGATATTCAATACGATGAGTCAATCGTTGAATTTACTCAACTAAAAGACGATGCCGGTGAGAGTGCAGCTGCCAATCAGCTGGATTCTGACAATCCTCCAACGGCGTTCGTGTGTGTATCTGATACGCAGGCATTAGGTGTATTGTCGGCGATCAGGTCTCGCGGGCTGACTGCAGGTACTGATGTTTCAGTAATTGGCTATGACGGACTCAATATTGGTCGCCATACCAGTCCGTCACTTTCCACTATGGCACAGCCGCAAGTTCAATCCGGTCGGGAACTTGGCGATATGTTACTCGCTGTCATTGACGGTGATGATCCGACCGACCACCAGGTTTTAAAACGTGCAGAACTTGTTCTGCGAAATTCCGCTGGTCCTGTACGGGATCGAAATTACCGCTAAACATAAAATCAAGGATTTATCCCAATGTTCAAATACAAGTTACTTTCGGCAGCCGTGCTTGCTTCGGCAATTGCGTTGCCGGTAAACGCAGACTCCATTAAATTCTGGACGATGGAAATACAGCCAGAGCGAATGGCTATTCAGGAAAAACTGGCTGAGGGTTTTAAAGCATCAACTGGTCACACAGTTGAAGTAATACCAGTTGAAGAAGCAGAAATTGCAACCCGTACCACTGCAGCATTTGCAGCTGGTGAGTTACCTGACGTACTGAACCACACGGTTCAGCACTTGCTCCCGTTTGCTGAAGCCGGTGTTCTGGATACAGGTGCTGCAACTGATGTGGTGAATAAGCTCGGTGTAGATAGCTATGCGGCCGGTGCGGTAAACATGGCCAAGTCTGATGGCGAGATTGTCTCTGTGCCGACTGACGGCTGGACTCAGCTTGTGGTTTATCGTTCTGATCTTTTCGAAGAGGCAGGTCTTGCAGCTCCCAAGTCGTTTGCAGATATTGAAGCGGCTATCGAAAAGCTACACAACCCGCCTGAAATGTACGGTTTTGTTGCTGCAACCAAAATTGATGAAACCTACATGATGCAGCTCATTGAGCACATTTCACTGGCGGCAGGTTATTCGCCGGTGAATGATGATGGATCAATCAATGAAGACACTGATGCACTGAAAGAGGTTCTCGGTTTCTACAAAACCATTGCAGATGCATCGCCTGAAGGTGAATTGTTCTGGAAGCAATCTCGTGAACAATATCTGGACGGCAAGGCTGCCATGATCATCTGGTCTCCTTCACTGCTGGACGAGCTTGGTGGTTTGCGTGACAGTGCACCAGTCACCTATGCATCAGATACCACTTCTAAAGAGCTTGCAGAGAAGACTGGCTTTGTCACGGTATTTTCTGGCCCCGGTAATGATGCTGGTGCGGCTTACGCCGACGTGCGCTACCTCGGTATTACTGCAGATGCAAATACTGACGTAGCTTCGCAGTTTGTTGAGTATGTTGTGTCCGAAGGATATGGCGACTGGCTGAGCCAGGCACCTGAAGGCAAGTTCCCGGTACGCCGTGGTGAAGCTGCCGGCAGCACTGCTTATGAAGAGATGTGGGCTACACTGCCTGTCGGTGTTGATCGCAAAGCTCCACTGGGAGATATTTATCCCAAATCAGTGATCGATGACATTGTTGCGGGTCTTTCTGTCGGTGATCGCTGGGGTGTTGAGTCAGGTAATCTGGCCACTGCTTCGAAAATTGTTAATGCACGTGTTATGTCTCAGGTGATTCGTCAGTTTGTTGATGGCGAACTGTCAATAGATGATGCTGCAGCAATGATTGTTGAGAAGCACAAAGCACTGTAACCCGGCAACTCAAGTTGCATGGATAAACGGCGGAGCTTGCTCCGCCGTTTTTCATGGTCGCTAATTGATGAACGATACAGTTAAGGCTCTGCCACCAAAGGGCCGTGGCCCGCTGGGTACAGGTGAGATGCATCTGGCATACACAATGGTGTTGCCAACGTTGCTGATTGTCATGGCAATAGTATTGTTACCACTGCTGGCTAATTTCTGGATTAGCTTTAAGCCGGTGGAGCTGGGTGATTTGCGACCACCAAGGATTCTCTCCAACGAACGGATAAGGCCGGTACCTGCTACAGTCGGTGAGTCGGCTGAGATAAGCTACAGGTTAAGAAATACCTCGCAGCGCGGTGTATTTTCAGAAAGTACACTGGTTGACAATCTCCCTGAAGGTCTGGAACTCAGCGGTGATCTCGATAGCCGCTGCAAGCTTGAAGGTACTGAGCTTACCTGTGAGCTTGGAACTTTAGAGCCGAAAAAAAGAGAGACACTCACTCTATCTGTGACAGCGACGCAGGTGTATCT
>CAYLZS010000134.1:0-8645 GCA_964388065.1 uncultured Granulosicoccaceae bacterium | reverse complement strand
GCCGGCCATATGTCAATAATCAGTCACCTTTGTTTGACTTGTGAAATATCCTGAGCTAGGTTTCGACCTGCTTCTACATTTTCCAACCTCACTACCTACACTCAACTGTCAGCCATGCTGCACAGGCTCAATTTCGCCAAGATGGCGCTAAGGATTCCATATGTTCGCTGTAATCAAAACCGGCGGTAAGCAATATCGCGTCAAGCAAGGCGATAAACTGCGCGTAGAGTCGCTCGATGCAGATGAAGGAGAAACTGTCAGTCTCGACCAGGTATTGATGGCCGGCGATGGCGCGGACGTCGCCATTGGCAACCCGCTAGTCAGCAATGCCTCAGTCAGCGCAAAAGTGGTTTCGCACGGGCGTGGCAAAAAGGTCGATATCGTCAAATTCAGACGCCGCAAGCACTACCGTCGGCAAATGGGCCATCGGCAAAATTATACTGAGCTGGAAATTACCGCGATCAACGGTGTCTCTGCCGGCAGTTCATCTGGCAACACCACTCCGGCTGAGAAACCAGCACCCAGTAAGCCAAAGCCCCAGAAAAAAGAACAACCAGCCTCCGAGGCCGGCAGTTCCTCTGACACTGCAGGTAGCCTGAAATTTCTGGATGCTCCAAACGGAACACCAGACGACCTAAAGAAAATTCTCGGTATAGGTTCCGTGCTGGAGGAGAAATTGAATGACGTGGGCGTTTATCACTACAGTCAAATAGCAGAATTTTCCGCAACCGATATTGAAAACATCAACACCCACCTGAATTTCCCCGGTCGTATAGAGCGTGACGAGTGGATTCCTCAGGCACAGGATCTCGTGAAAGGTGGTGAAGGCAGAAAGCTCAAATACCTGGATGGCCCGGAGGGTGAAAAAGATGACCTCAAACTTATTTCAGGTGTGGGTCCGGTGCTTGAGGATAAACTCAACGAATTAGGAATTTATCACTTCTGGCAAATTGCCAAATTTGAAGGAAAAGACATCGACCTGGTCAACGATGCAATGGCATTCCCGGGACGCATAGAACGTGATGAGTGGATTGCACAAGCTGCAAATCTTGCAGATGGCGGCGAACCCAAATAGTTCTGCACTAAAAAGTTTCCAGAGCTTGTAGTTGCAACTTGCAACTACAAGCTTCGGAGACAATACACATCAGAGGGTTTTCCCCAAACCTCTATCGGTCAAGCAGGTTAGAAATTTTCCTGGCGTTTTCTTTCATTTTCTTATCGTTTTCAAATAACAGCATCAACGCCGCGTCATCCGCAAATTCCACTTCGTTCGACAAGTTGCCATCTAAACCTGATTCATCCACAGCCAGGTTAAATATTTCAGAATCACCTTCCAGTTGCTCAGCAATCCTGACAACATCATCCATTGCGATCGCCTGTATCTTATTATCCTGAATTTCTTCTACCAGCGTATAGGCATCTGCAAACATACCCGCACCGGCCTCGCTTCGAACAACAAAAGCCATTGCCCAGTTACTGTTTAGTTCGTCAAGCCTTGCAGCATCGACAGCAGATGCGTAATGCACTCTACCCTCATCTTGCTGTCCGTTACTAATCTTGTGTTCAGCTGCCATAACCTCCGCCAGTACAATTTGTGCCTGATCACCGGAGCTCATCGCTTCGAGTGCTGCTTTTTCCGCCTGCTGGTATGCGAGCTCAGCATTACCAGGCAGATTGATTGCCTCGTACGTTTTGCCAAGATCTAACAAAGCACACATTCGATCAACTGAAGTCTGCAGCGCTGCGATACGTAACATGCTGTTGTCGAGTTCCTTTTCAAATTCAAGCGCAGACAACTCCTGATCAGCTTGTATCTCGGCAGTAAGCTGTTTCTCAAATTTTATTTGTACAGCATAGTGACTACCCAGAATCTGCTGCAATGGATCTTCAACATTAACAAGTAATCCGGACATGGTAGAACTCATCCCAACCGCTTCGTTCAGCGCATCAAGCTGATGTTTGAGCCTGTCAACTGAGGCAATCTGAGATTGCCATTCACTGTATGGGGTAACTTCAGGAACAGTTTCCACTTCTTCAGTCACTACCGCATGGGCCTGCTCGTCGGTATCACCAATAGATGGCGCTTCTCTGCTTGCTATCGAAAAATCTATCTCTTTAGCCTGACTCGCCTGCTTCACACTGTAGGCAATGTAACCACCACCAATTGCTGCAATCAATGTACATGCAGCAGCAATGTACAGGATTTTATTTTTACCCTCGTCTACTACTTCAACAGTAAAGCGATTTTCGTAGTCATCACCGGCCTCTTCGGGTGCCGGTTCGGGTTCAATTGCTTTTGCTTTTGCTTTTGCTTTTGCCACTTTACGGCGTTCGTCTTCAAGCTGCTGTGCTGCTTTAATGCGCTCATGACTTCTGCCTGCCGATGCAATCTTTTTTTGCAGCATTTCGTCAACACCACGCTGCTCGGCGAATTTTTTCATGATGACGCCACAGCTATCGCACACCTCTGGATCATCCGACGGGTGATCGCAGGCGGGACAGGCAGTCCTATCATCAGTTTCTTTCACATCGACCGGTACCAGTGATAGTCCGCCTGAATTACTCAAGACTACAACTTCACATAGAATTCCCATCTGCTCTAACTTCTCGCAATGCAGCTCAGCTTCCCTGGCATCGATTTGCTTTATCAATTTGTAGGGCTTTTTAAGCTGAAACAGGTGTTCGCAATGAATATCAAAATGAGATTCAGGCTTGCTATACAGCTCTGCCAGCGCTTTTCGGGTTTCTTCCTCAACTGTATCCGTTTTGACGCCTATCAACGTCAAGCTCACCTTAGACATCCTGCCTCTCCATTAAAATCTACATCGGGGTGTGAACAGGAAAACGGCAGGCAGAGATTTTTTTTGAGGCAGTTCAGGTATTTTATCTTTGAATTAATAGCTTACATTTCACATTGTGAGAACCACATCAGGTAATGGCCTTTAATCTGAAAATTGGTTCTCACGGTAGAAATCAGCCACATTTCCAATTCACAGAATTAGGAGCGTGCGATATGAAGAGTGTGCAATACGAACACACCTCACAAAAATATTCCACGAGTAGATACCGATCACAGGCAAACGACTCTGGAGTTATTGTTTGATCAGTTTTGCAATATCGGGGTAACCATTTTTCATTGCTACATCACTGGCAGTGAAGCCATTTTTGTCTGCCGCGGTTGCTTCAGAACCTAAGGCCATAAGTGTTGCGACCGTTTTTTGGTCACCGGTTTGTGCTGCGATATGAAGTGCCGTCGAACCGTTTTCATTAGTTTGTCTAACTTCAATTGCCGGCAGCGTTAACAAATAGCTAACAACGGAACTGTGCCTGTTCTCAATTGCACGCATCAATGGTGTCCACAGATAGACATCGGGCAAATTGATATCTGCACCAGCGGTAAAGAGCTGCTGCATCGAACCCTTAAAACCTTTGGCAGCCGCAATCATCACTGCGGTCCAGCCATTTGTGCTTTGCGCATTCAGTGCAGGCTTCTGTGCCAGGACTGTGTCAACCATGCCGGAGTTGTTTCCCAGCACGGCATACATCAGTGTGGTGCCACCGGTATATCCTTTGTCTGAAATTTTGAGGCCCCGCTGCAGAAGTTCCGCAAGCAAACACTGATCACCAATTTTCACCGCCGCCATCAGCGCTGTCTTGCCTTTATCGTTAGTCAATTTCACATCGACTCTGTTTGCATCAACCTCGGCAAGCAAGCGCCACAATTCTGAGCCTTTATCCTGGTCTATTGCACGTTTCCATTCGACCTGCAGCTTCTGGGTTTCCGCCTGCGAAAGAATTCGCGACGGCGTCGACGACTCTACCGACTCACAGGCAGTGTTTGCGATCGCAGCCGAAGCCCAGACACCAGGTGTCAGCGCAACACACAGAAAAAAAACAGTACGTACTCTATTGCGGGAGCTGTGGCGCAAAGCGATTCTCAACTGCGCAGCGAGTAGTGCGATACCACTTCTGCAAAAGCGGTCTGCGCGTTATATTTACCGGCAAGTCGAATCAGCGTATCTCGATTAAAAGACTCATCACGCAAGTCGAGAAACTCCTGACGCCAGTCATCATTCAGAGGCTGACGCTGCTGATGGATTATACGAAACTCCTGATCGGACAAGTACCAGGTAAGGGTTTGCTGGTTGCCGAGCAAAGTTAGTATTTCATAGTGAGTTTCTGCACCACCCGGTGTGATCAATACCTCTCCCACCAACGGGTTATCCGGTTGAGTAAACATTTGCAGCCGCAACAATACTACGGTGGCATTATCATGCTCTATCAAGTCAGTTTCGATACCAACTGACAGAGCTGATTGTTGCCGCTTCAGCAGATCAATATCAATTTTTGATTCTTCACCACCCAATCTAAAAAATACCGCAGACTGCCAGTCATCATCTGACGATTCTATTTTGACCGGAAGACAAGTCACCGTCGAACCGCCAGCCTTCATCATATCGACAACGGATTGCGGGAAAGTCTGATTTTTCAGGTTTTTCGACATAGTAGCCAGGGTGCTGCATAGCAATCACACGACTGCCATAATAGAAAAAGGCGAGCATATTGCCCGCCTTTAGTTCACAAAAACAATGGGAAGTTCAGAGCGCCGCCTTCTATAAAGAACGCTGCCTGATTGCTCCATGACCGCGGGCATAGCGATCCGGACGCCGCGATACTCCGCCTTTTCTTCTTACCTTTTCGAACCAGAGACTGTGATGCTGCTCTGCCCACTCGGCAGACACATAGCCAGTTGCCATACCCTGTAACGCACCCTCAGTTCCAGCGGTACCAATATAAATATGACCGATAGCAATAGTCATCCAGACGATACCCGCCACCACGTGCCAGACATTTGCATCCTGCATAAGCCCTCGCGTTAACGATATTGGAAGCAGGGCTTGTATTGACGGGAAGCTTGGAGCGACCAGAGCGAGGCCGGTAATCACTACAGCAAGACCGAATGTCGCGATAATCCAGAACCAGACCTTCTCGCCGAAATTCATACGACCGGCGGCCGGGTGTTTGTCACCGATCAAACCACCACCAGCTTTAATCCAGTTCCAGTCTCCTTTACCCGGAAAGTTATGCCAGATCCACATAACAATCATCAGCACGATGCCAACACTCAGCACAGGACCCATTACGTTATGTAGTTGAATAGAAAATTGAGCCCACGCTGCATAGGCTGCTTTGCCTCCCGCAATGCCTCCAAAAATCGGCAGCAGCAGCGTTCTGCCAAGCAGCATGCTCATGCCAGTGATTGAAAGAATTATGAAAGAGATTGCCGTGGTCCAGTGCACCAGTCGTTCAAACCAGGACCAGCGCTTAACCAGAACTCCTGAAGGTCTGTGCGTCAGTCTGTTTTTGCCGCTTATCAGGTGGTACAAAAGTATTAGCAAAAGCATTCCGGCTATTGCCCATGGCGCGTATTTCACCACCGGACCGCGACGGAAGTTTGCCCACTCGATACCGGCACTTTGAGTGAGCACGCCAGTTTCCGCGCCCTTTATCGAACTGTATCCACCAACACCACCTTTAACAGCACGCCAGTAGTCAGCACGTGGATTGGAGTCGGCCGCCTGCTCCTGAGCTACCGCGCTGTTCATTCCACTAAGCAGAAATCCACTGAATGGCGCAACCAGTGCCGCCATCATTATCAATGCAAAAGTCCATACAGCAATTCGTTTGCGTCTTTTAATTCTTGCCGGATGGTTTTTGGGCAGGTCTTTTACTTTCATGAAACTATTCCCCCGATGATGTACTGGTACCGCTTAAATATGGTCTGAAGACTTTTTTGCTTATATGAAACGTTTAGTGCTTTAAACGATGAGTAGAAACTACTTCTTCCTCACTCTCTTCCCTGGACGAGATCAAAGCGATCAGCAAGGCTGCCTGCTCTGTCCGCACCGGAAACACTTAGCAAAGGATCAGCCGCACCCTTGTATTCATAGGCATCCGGATCAAGTGTCGCTTCATCTACCTGACCCGAAGTACCAATAGAATCACAGGCACTGAGACCGGCTATTACAAACATCAACACAGAAATTCGAGTCGCACTTTCCATATTCTTCATTCTCAAAAATTAGAATTTATCAAGACTCAATAAATGCCGTCTGCAAACTCAACGATGGCTAAACAATACACTGCCCAACCGTGCGGCGGTCTTGAAGACCGCCGCCGATGAACATCCTACTGGTCGTATGCAGTATCCCAGCCCCAGTTGTTGGGTCTGCCGCCACGTTTAGTGATGCGCTCGCGGTAGATATCCGCGACCTTGTCACCGTCACCGGCTATCAGTGCTTTGGTTGAGCACATCTCAGCGCATAGCGGCAACTTGCCTTCTGCTATGCGATTGCGGCCATACTTTTCATACTCTGCCTCAGACAGATCATCTGCCGGACCACCGGCGCAAAAAGTACATTTGTCCATCTTGCCGCGAGCACCGAACGCAGATCGAGATGGATACTGAGGTGCGCCAAACGGACAGGCATAAAAGCAGTAACCGCAACCTATGCACAGGTCTTTGTCATGCAACACGATGCCGTCGTCTGTGGTGTAGAAGCAGTCAACCGGGCAGACCGCCTGACAAGGTGCGTCAGTACAGTGCATGCATGCTACAGAGATCGATCTCTCTGCACCCACTTCACCATCGCCTATCGTCACAACGCGCCGGCGGTTAACACCCCAGGGCACTTCGTGTTCGTTTTTACAGGCGGTAACGCAACCGTTGCACTCAATGCAGCGCTCGGCGTCACAAAGAAATTTCATTCTAGCCATGACTGTTCTCCTTAAGCCGAGTAAATTTTGCAGAGAGTCACTTTCGACTCCTGCATTTGAGTTACAGAATCGTAGCCGTAGGTGAATGCAGTGTTAGCCGCTTCACCACGTACATACGGTGCAGTACCTTCGGGGTACTTGCTCTCAAGATCTTCACCTTCAAAGTGGCCGGCAAAGTGGAACGGTGTAAACACCACGCCGCGTCCGACACGTGGTGTGATCATCGCTTTCACTTTGATCTTGCCACCTTCCGGACTCTCTACCCAGACCATCTGTTCGTTTTCAACGCCTGCGTCGTTTGCGTCAGCCGGATTGATTTCCACGAACATGTCCTGCTGAAGTTCAGCAAGCCATGGGTTCGATCGTGACTCATCACCACCACCCTCGTATTCAACCAGTCGACCACTGGTATGAATCAGCGGGAAGCCCTCTGAGTGATCTTCTTCCTGAATTGATGCAAACCTGACAGGTAATCGGTAGTGAGACTTGCGATCTTCGTAAGTCGGGTAATCCGCAACCAGATCGCGCCGATTGGTGTAGAGCGGCTCACGGTGAATCGGTACCGGATCAGGGAAGGTCCAGACTACCGCACGCGCCTTGGCGTTACCGAACGGTGCGCAACCATGTGCAATAGCAACGCGCTGGATACCACCGGACTGATCGGTTTTCCAGTTCTTGCCTTCAGCAGCAGCCTTTTCATCGTCGGTCAGATCATCCCACCAACCCAGTGACTTCAGAGACTCATGAGTGAATTCAGGATAACCATCTTCGATTTCCGCACCCACAGAGTACGATCCCTCTGCAAGCAAATTCTCTCCGTTTCGCTCAACACCAAAACGTGCGCGGAAGTTCAAACCGCCTTCTGCTACAGACTTGCTGGTGTCATAAAGCAACGGTGTACCCGGATGCTTCAGATCTGCTGTACCCCAACAAGGCCATGGCAAACCGTAGTATTCACCATCGAGCGGACCACCCTCTGCAATAAGCGTGGTAGTGTTAAAGGTACTGCGATGTTCCTTATGCGCTTTGAGGCGTTCAGGGCTTTGACCGGTATAGCCAATGGTCCACATGCCGTTGTTGAACTCTCTGGTGATATCTTCAATTAACGGTTCATCACCGTTAACCTCAATGTTGACGGTAAATTGATCACCAAAGCCAAGCTTCTGTGCAAACTTCTGCATGATCACGTGATCAGGCTTGGACTCGAACAATGGTTCAATCACTTTCTCACGCCACTGCAGCGAGCGGTTGGAGGCAGTTACTGAGCCATAGGTTTCGAACTGTGTTGTTGCAGGCAGGATGTACACACCGTCTTCACGATCAGGCAGTACTGCCGAGTGCGTCGGATAAGGATCGATGATAACCATCAGATCGAGCTTTTCCATCGCCTCTTTCATTTCAGGCCCGCGGGTCTGACTGTTCGGTGCATGACCCCAGAGCACCATTGCACGAATGTTGTCTTTCTGTGCAATATTGCCGCGATCTTCAAGTACCCCGTCTATCCAGCGCGATACAGGCATACCCTTGGTATTCATCGGGCTGACCGGCTTGTCTTTGGCCTGTTCATAACTGCCGCTGTCAAAGCGTGACTTCATCCACTCGTAGTCAACACCCCACACTGAAGACCAGTGCTTCCACGCGCCCGCAGACAGACCGTAGTAGCCAGGAAGTGAGTGAGACAGGATGCAGAAGTCAGTAGCGCCCTGAACGTTGTCGTGACCGCGGAAGATGTTTGCACCACCACCTGAGACACCCATGTTACCGAGCGCCAGCTGCATAACGCAGTAAGCGCGAGTGTTGTTGTTACCGATGGTGTGCTGCGTACCACCCATGCACCAGACAATAGTGCCCGGTCTGTTTTCGGCCAT
>CAYLZS010000133.1:0-7624 GCA_964388065.1 uncultured Granulosicoccaceae bacterium | reverse complement strand
GTCAGGTACCGGATACACCTACACGGGGGGGCGGGGTGGCTATGCCATTTTGTCGATGATCGAGCACGATCTTGCACCTTTCATCACCGGCAGTGAGTCCGGCGACATCGAGCATTTGTACCAGGAAATGATCTGGCACATTCACTATGTGGGCAGAGGAGGTATTGCATCTTTTGCAATTTCTGCGGTGGATATTGCGTTATGGGATATTCGCGGTAAAAAACAACAGAAGCCACTATGGCAATTGGCGGGCGGTGCCGGCAATACCTGCAACGCTTACTGTGGTGGAATTGATCTCAATTTTAGTCTTGATAAGCTGTTGTCAAACATCAGCGGGTATCTTGATAGTGGTTATAACGGCGTTAAAATCAAGGTAGGGCAGCCGGAGCTTGCACAAGACGTTGAAAGAGTTGCAGCTGTGCGCAAGCTAATTGGATCTGATATCACTTTTATGGTTGATGCCAATTACTCTATGACAGTGGAGCAGGCAATCGCTGCCGCAAACGAGTTTAAAAAGCACGATGTTTTGTGGTTTGAAGAGCCGATTGATCCGGATAATTATCGCGGCTATGCAGAAATTGCCAAAGCGACCGGCGTTCCGCTGGCGATGGGTGAAAACCTGCATACAAAATACGAGTTTGAATTTGCGTTTGAGCAATCTTCATTGTCCTTTATTCAACCTGACGCCTCTAACTGTGGAGGTATAACCGGCTGGCTGCAGGTAGCTGAACGTTCACGGCACTTTGGCCTGCCAGTTTGTAGTCATGGTATGCAGGAGCTGCATGTTAGCCTGGTTTCCGCGCAATCGAACGCGGGCTGGCTTGAAGTTCACTCATTTCCGATTGATCAATACACAACCCGTCCGTTGCAGGTTAAGGACTTCCGGGTAGTCGCGCCGGATACACCGGGTACCGGTGTCGAGTTTGACTGGCAGAAACTTAAAGTGGCTCACGAGAGATTTGCATAGTTGGCCTGTGGTGATGCTTAATTCATTGGTTAACTACAAGCTTACTTCGGGAATTTTCGTATGAAAACTATTGGTGTAATCGGGCTTGGCAACATGGGTTCCGGGCTGGCTAAAAACCTGATGGCTGCGGGCTTCAATGTACCGGGGCACGATCTTCTGCCGGAGCGCATGCAGGAATTCGCAGATATGGGCGGGATACGAAAAGCAAATGCCGCAGAAGTGGGTGATGGTGCCGACGCCGTTTTTATTATGGTAATGAATGGCGATCAGACCAAATCGGTTGTTGAAGGATTAAAGTCAACGATGAAACCCGGTGGGGTAATTATTCTGACTGCCACAATTCACGCGACTGAAGCCTGTGAAGTTGCAGAGCAACTGCAGGGCAGCGGTCTGGAACTTATCGACACACCTGTCAGCGGCGGCAGACCCGGGGCTCACGGTGGCACACTGACTTTAATGGCCAGTGCACCCCAGGCGTTAATGCAAAAGTGTGATGCTGTGTTGCAAGCGGTCAGCGGTACAATTCATCATGTGGGCACTGAGCCAGGGGTGGGTCAAACGGTGAAGGGTTGCTTGCAGTCTTTAATTGGCTCTATATTCAGCGCTACCTTTGAAGCCTCGGTGCTGGCGGCAAAGGCCGGTGTCGATGCGGATGCTTTATATAATGTGTTTAGTACATCTGCTGCAGGCTGTGGCATTACCAATGCAGCGCTTGGCAATGTGATCAGTCGTGAGTTTCAGGACACAGGCAGTCATATCAGTACCATGTATAAAGATCTGACTATAAGTATGGATCTGGCGCGCAAGCATGGAGTACCGCTATTCACCGCGGCAACTGCTATGCAGATGTTTCAGGCAGGTATTACGCGTTATCCGGATGCGGATAATCAAACGGTTGCCAGAATCTCCGAAGAAATTGTCGGTGTGCACTTAGAGCGTGGCAAGTAATTCGGCTAATTCTGCTGCTGCAGATCGCCACGGTAGACAATATGTATTTTGTTGCCATCGGGATCGCGCAGATAAGCGCCGTAGTAACCATCTGTGTACTGCGGTCGGTTGCCTGGTGCGCCTTCATCTGTGCCGCCGTTGTTCAGGCCGCCACTATAACTCTGATCAACCTGTTTCTGGCTGCTGGCATTAAAGGCAATCATTGAACCATTGCCAACTGTTGCTGCTTTGTTGTTGAATGGTGCAACTACAAAGAACCTTGGCAGATCTGCCTCCGTACTAATGTAGCAAACCACCTCATCATTTATAATCGCATCTCTGCGTGTGATGCCAATCGGTGCGAGCAGGGCATCGTAAAAACTTACGGATCGTTGTAAATTATTGCTGCCTTGAGTGAAATGTGCGAACACAGCTTTATTCTCTGATGTTTTGTGAAAATATCGTACTTAGAAAAAGGTATGATCTCAAATTAATTGCCCGATTTATAATCCTGTTATGAATGAAGAATTACCAGCAAAGTTCACAGGTCCGTCAGCCTGGGTGTCTAAAGATCTCGCCAACGATACTGATAGCTGGTTAAAAACGCTCTCCAGTCGGGAGGTGGCAGAGCTTGAGAATGCTGCGGAGCAGTTTTTGAGCAGCGGAAAGAATATCGGAGAGTTAGCAGCCCGTGACTTTCAAATTCCTGAGCTGTCTAAACACTTGCAGCAATTAAAGCAAAAGCTTTTGCACGGTAACGGGCTGGAGGTTATTCGTGGTCTGCCAGTACAGGATTACTCACAGGAACTTGCGGCGTGTATTTTCTGCGGGATTGGAGCACACCTTGGCAGTGCGCGCTCGCAAAATGCCAAAGGCCATGTTCTTGGTCATGTGCGTGATACAGGAGTCAGTTCATCAGATCCTACAGCCAGAATTTATCAGACGTCCGAACGCCAGAGTTTTCATACCGACAGTACCGATGTGGTTGGTCTTTTGTGTCTGAAAAAAGCAAAGTCCGGTGGTGAGTCTTTGCTGGTTAGTGCATTGAGTATATATAACCGCTTTATAGAGTTGCGTCCCGATTTGCTGCCGCTTTTATTCGATCCTGTTGCGACTGATCGTCGTGGTGAAGTGCCTGAAGGTGAACAGCCGTTTATGACGATACCTGTATTCAGTTGGCTTGAAGAGAATCTAACTGTGTTTTATCAACGCCAGTACATCAATAGTGCGCGTCGTTTTGACGACGCACCTCGATTAACAGACAAGCACACCGAAGCGCTTGATCTCTTTGATACGCTCGCAAACGATCCGTCTCTGCATTTTTCCATGCAGCTTGAGCCGGGAGATATGCAGTTTGTCTACAATCACTCGCAACTTCACGATCGCACAAGCTTTATTGACTGGCCCGACGCATCGGAACGCCGTCATCTGCTGCGGCTGTGGTTAAGTATTGAGGGTGATCGCAACCTGCCTGCCTGTTTCAGGCAGCGTTACGGTTCGATTGAAGTGGGTAATCGGGGTGGAATTGTCACCAGAGAGACCCGATTGCACGCCCCGCTGGACAGCTAGTTCGTTGTGACGATGCCCCGGCTGCGCGCCTGAATATGGAAAAATCAGCCTGATTTGAATATAATATTTGCCCAATTGCGGGCAAATTGTTTGAATATGTGCCTGATATCTCGCTAAATACACGCACATGCCAGACACAGAAATCTCCGATCTGATTGAACACCTGAGTCAGATAACTGCTCTGAGTGAAGCACAGTCGCAGCAGGTTGTGGCGGAAGTGCTGGCCTATTTCAACGAAGACATTGAATCGTATGTAAGACGCAGGCATCACGAGCTGCAGCAGCAGGGTTTCTCTAACACGAAAATATTCGCCTCTATTCAGGCTGCATTGTCGGAGCGGTTATTTCCCGCAGAGAAGATCAGTGAGCGCAAGATACGTCGCATGATATACGGCTAACAATATAACGGGATCAAACATGTGTGGAATTATTGCGTATACCGGTAAGCAACAGGCAGCGCCGGTATTGATGGATGGATTGCGCAGGCTTGAGTATCGCGGTTATGACTCGGCCGGTATATCTGTATACAGCCGCAAGAAGCTTCGCACCTGGAAAGCGTCAGGAAAAATTTCGGTTTTGGAAAAGCGCCTGCCTAAGTCAATAATTGCTCAGAGCGGTATCGGTCACACCCGCTGGGCAACCCATGGTGCGCCAACAGATGAAAACGCCCATCCACATATGGATGCCAGTGAGTCACTGACGGTTGTGCATAACGGCATAATTGAAAACGTCGAAGCACTTAAGGAAAAGCTCACCGGAGTTAAGTATAAGTCTGCGACTGACTCGGAAGTGCTGGCGCATTTACTAGCTGAAACAATGCAGCAAAAGCAGTGTTCACTGATCGAT
Source organism: uncultured Granulosicoccaceae bacterium (assembly GCA_964388065.1). Lineage (GTDB taxonomy): Bacteria > Pseudomonadota > Gammaproteobacteria > Granulosicoccales > Granulosicoccaceae. Next base: position 3,316 of record CAYLZS010000133.1, on the reverse strand, counting down.
GCGATGCGTGAAGTGCTCTCCCGAATTGTTGGTACTTATGGAATAGCAGCCATCAGTACAGCTGAGCCTGAAAAAATAGTGCTTGCACGAAGTGGCAGTCCGGTAATTATAGGAATAGGTGAGGGTGAAATGCTTGCAGCATCTGATATGTCTGCGTTGTCCAGATATACCAGAGAAGTAGTTCATCTTGACGATGGTGAAGTTGCTGAAATTACACCAGATGGTTTTGAAGTGACGCTGCTTGATGCCAGCCCTTCAGACAAATCTTCAATGACACTTGCCAATAACCTTGATGATTACGATCGTGGCGGTTATGAGCATTATCTGTATCGTGAAATTGTTGATCAGCCGGAGACTGTCAGACGAACCATCAGCGGCAGGCTCGACAAGCGATTCAATACTGCGCGCCTTGGCGGGTTGAATATGGAAGCGCGAGATCTTTTGCAAATACAGCGAATTAAAATTCTCGGCTGCGGATCAGCTTTATATGCCGGAATGTCCGGCGCTAATATGATTGAAACTTTATCGCGTATTCCCTGCGATGCAGAGCCTGCTGCAGAGTTTAGATATAGAAATCCGGTGATAGAAGCGAATACACTTTACATAGTAGTTAGTCAGTCTGGTGAAACATTTGATACGCTCGCTGCAACACGTGAAATTCAACGTAAGGGTGGTTTCGTACTCGGCATTGTCAATAGCGTAGGCAGCACTATCGCGCGGGAAGTTGACGGTGGTGTCTACATGCATGCAGGTCCGGAAGTGTCAGTTGCATCGACCAAGGCATTTACCTCGATGTTAAGTGTATTTGCATTGCTGGCTATATTATTTGGTCGTGCTCGTGATGTATCACCACAACGTGGAGCGCAGCTTCTGCAGGCACTGGAAGATGCGCCGGAGAAAATTGCAGATGTACTGGCGCTTGAAACTCATATTGCAGACGTCGCTAAAAAGTATGCCAAAAGCCATAGCTCTTTTTTCATTGGCAGAACCGCGGCATATCCTGTGGCACTGGAAGGTGCGCAAAAACTCAAGGAGATTTCGTATATTCATGCCGAAGCCTATCCGGCATCTGAATTGAAACACGGGCCGCTGGCACTGGTGAGTGCCGAGACACCGTGTGTGATTATTCTGCCTGAGACAGAGTTGCTGGAGAAATCACTGGGTGCACTGGAAGAAATAAAGGCCCGCAATGCACCGGTCATTGCGGTTACTGATTCCAAAAACAAAAGAATAGATAAGCTGGCAGATCATGTCATTAGAACGCCTCAGGCAGATGAGCTGGTGCAGGGAATGATTATGGGAGTAGCACTGCAGATTTATGCCTATCACAGTGCTGTATCTCTTGGGCGCGATGTAGATCAACCGCGTAACCTGGCCAAGAGCGTCACTGTGGAATAATTGCGACGAGTCCATCCCACTAAATGTCGGATGACAATAAAGTCGGTAACTTCGTAATATAGTTGGTAACTTTGTAATAAAGTCGGTAACTAAATCCTGCTAGGGTTGCCAGCTTAATCCGGCAGCTGTCGGCGGCCAATTCCCGCCATAGGTCACATAGGGTTGACCGTCCGCTTTATGTAATCCACCAATAAAGACTAGCCATAGACGAGTGTAGATCACTAAACCAGCATGAATCTATTATCAAACAGTATTTGCGAGCTAAATCAGCTGTTTATAACTAGTATCTTAGTCGCGCGAGAGAATTGGTAACTTGTTATTGTGATCTCAAAGTTGTCCCCTTGTTGCGCACCAACGGTATCAACATTTCGATGCCGATCAAAAGGAATTAACGACCATGATTCAGAAGAATAGTAGCTGTAAAATAAGCCTCTCAATCACTGACAATGTCAGCTCCCGTGGTTGGGGATGTAAGCGTTGGACGAGCAATACGTCTGCTGCTTCCCGTCGAGTATCCAAGACTTAACCTAACTACATACAGCCTGTCTAATACAGCGGATTATAAGATCCCTAGCCATTGCTCATCGCAAGAACACTCATGATCCTACGTAATTCTTTAGCAATAATAGCTATCGCCCCATTGCTTATTTCCAGCGGCGGCGGTTCTAACAACCCCTCTACATCAGATAACATTGAACAAACAGAAAGTGTTCGTGAATCTATCCCACCTAACGTTGAATTCGGTGTGTTTTGGGGAGTTTCAATTTTCGGATGCTTGTTATTCTGGACCGTTGTGTTATCACTGCTACTGGGTTGAATTCTAAAGCTAATCTTGTTTGCAAAGGCGCACGACCGGTTCGCAGTGGGTTCGGCCCCGTCCGACGACCCCCTACAAGTCTGCTTCGCAAAGTCAAAGAAGCGAAAATATAGAGGTTTGAGTCACTATAATTTTGAGTCACTATAATGGCTGTTTTGGGCACAGTCTCTCCGTTCGCTGGATTGATCTGGTAGGTGAAATCGGTAGCCTCAAGACGACTGACAGCTAATGCTGAAGTCGATATTAAATCTCTTTAAATACAGAGATTTGCTAGCTGATCGTACTCAGCATCGGTTATATTATTGTTATGTAGTAGTTCTAATATCCTCTTACCGTGATCGGGATGTGTAACACCAGATTGCTCACATACATTGATCACACTGATTGTCATAGATGATAGGTTCTCAAGATCAACAGCATCATAGACAACACGAATACGATCTAACAATTGCTCTGGAGTCTCATTTCTCTGTAGGGGTGAATTTATAATAAACCACGACGACGCCGTAACGATAACTATTATTATGATAATCGTCCCGACAATAACTACGATAACTGGTAACGGAGACTATAAACGTGCCAAACAATAATCGCAGTATTGTCGAAGAGATCGATGATGACGAGATCGAAGATGACAGTTACTTTGAGGAATTGAAGCGGATTCATTTTGCAGACGGTGTTCCCATTGTCTATTCTGAAGATGATGATCCAGACTGTGAATACTACATTACGGAATACCCTGACGGTCTTAAGTTGCGTCAACATGTGTCTGAACTTAATTCAGAGGATGAATAAAACAGCAGCTCTCGCCATTTCCTGTCTATCGTCAGAAATAACATAATGTCTGCTTTCAATTTGTTATGGGCGATATTTAACTCAAGCACCGCTCCAGTGAAACTTCAGTATAATCATTCATGATGAGCCGTTTTATTTTTTTAATAATATTTTTTGTTTCCCTTTTCGGGATGACAAACACGGTTAATGCACAAAATTGGATAACTCGGGAAGCCTGTGACATTGGCGCTATCGAGACTGGTGATGTTGATTTTCAGAGAGCTCTATCGAAAAAATTGACAGGCATATCGAAAGAGAGCCCAATTA
>CAYLZS010000132.1:0-17558 GCA_964388065.1 uncultured Granulosicoccaceae bacterium | reverse complement strand
CTCATCATTTAAGCGTATACGCACACTGCTGTTTAGAAACGACAGCTCACGTAAGCGCTTGGACAATCTTTCGCAGGAGAACTCTGCGAGAGAAAAAATAGCGGCGCGGGGTTTGAAATAAATCGCAGAGCCTGTATCTGTAGTATCTCCAACAGTTTCCAGTGGTGCTACGGGAACACTATCAATGTAGGACTGTTCGTGGATTTTACCGTCGCGACAGATCGTAAGTTTTAATGATTCAGATAACGCATTAACCACTGAAACACCAACTCCGTGCAAGCCGCCTGATACCTTGTACGAGTTGTCGTCAAACTTACCGCCAGCATGCAGTACCGTCATAATAACCTCGGCTGCAGACTTGCCTTCCTCGTGCATATCGACTGGTATACCGCGGCCATCATCATGCACAGTGATCGAGTTATCGATGTGCACAGTAACGCTAATCTCGCTGCAGTGACCAGCTAAGGCTTCGTCAATAGAGTTATCGACAACTTCAAACACCATGTGGTGCAAACCGGTTCCATCGTCGGTGTCACCGATATACATACCCGGTCTTTTACGCACCGCATCAAGTCCCTTGAGGACCTTAATATTGCTGGAATCGTAAGCGCCATCATTTGGAGTTGTATCCGATTTCGGATCCGGTTCCGGGGCGTCTTTAGGGGTATCTTCGTCTGCCATTGGAGTTCTCTGTTACGAACCCCCTATCATACCATGTTTTTAATATTGCCACGCTCCACGTGAAACGATTTACTTACACCGTGTATCGATTTTGATATATCATCAACACCTGTCAGGAACACCTGAACTGATGTTTCCTGCAGGTATGAAAATACAAATTCACGCGCTGAATCATCCAGTTCCGACGGCATATCGTCGAACAACAATATCGGCGCCTGCTGGTGATGCCTGGCATACAAATCGACCTGCACCAGCTTCATCAGAACCGCGAGCAACTTCTGTTGGCCACGGGAATGTAGATACCTGGCTTCATCACTGCCGACCTTCAGTTTGATATCAGCCCGGTGTGGGCCTGTCGATGTGGTGCCCAGTCGCCTGCAGTTACCCAGACATGCCTCCAGATTCTCAGATAAAGACTGGCCTTCAGCCCAGCCGCGGCGATACTGAAGCTCTGGAAGAATTTCCGCATTGTCCAGTTTCTCTGCAAAAGCTTTCAATCTTTCCTGCACCTCTATGCATACCAGGCGGCGCTGCTCTGCAATAGCTTCCCCGGTCTCGGCAAGCTCCTTGTTCCACAATAAAACCAATTCATCGCTCGCTCCCCGGCGCAGTGCAGCATTCCGTTGAGATAGTGCAGTTTTGTATCGTTTCGATAAATGAACAAAAGTGAGCTTCACGTGAAACAGAATAAAATCCAGGAAATTCCTACGTACGCCGGGACCACCTTCTATCAGTTCATGGTTCCGGGTAGAGATTGAAACACTTGGTACAGCTACAGCCAGTGCAGACAAACGATGTATATTCTGGCCGTCAATCCGGGCAGTAGAAGTATCATTTTGCCTCATTATTCCTACACGGCTGCTCGTACCGCGTAACGTATCCCTTACTAATCCGTTGACTATTAGCGCATCAGAGTCATTAGAGATAATGGTGGCTATTTTGCCGGAGCGAAAACTGCGTCCAACGGAAAGCAGCGAGATAGATTCAAGCAGGCTGGTTTTACCAGCACCATTGTCACCGTAAAAATAGTTGATCCCATTGCCAGGCTCTATTTTCACAGAAGCCAGATTGCGCACGCCGGTCACTTCGAGCTTTGTCAGATGCATAAGATGCGGCGCGTACTGCTTGCTCTGGTTAGAGCCGCATGGGCATTACAACATAGGTGCTTTGCTTGTCGTCACCTGGGTGAATCACCATGCTGCTGGTGTTATCACTGACGTTCATTTCAGCAGATTCCGAGTCTATGGCATCCAGAACATCCATTAGATAAACCACGTTAAAGCCTATTTCTATAGGGTCTCCGCTGTAATCAATCTGTAGTTCGTCTTCGGCTTCTTCGTGTTTTGGGTTGTTGGTTTGAATGCCTAACAGGTCTTTGTCCAGTGTTAGCCGAACACCTTTGTAGGTTTCGTTGGCCAGAATAGCACTGCGCTTAAGTGCCTGCTTCAGGAGATCCCGATCAATCGTTGCTATGTTGTCGCTGGGTAGCGGAATAACTTTTTCAAAGTCCGGAAATTTGCCATCGATGAGCTTGGTGGTTAGCTGCAGGGAACCAAGCTTAATCTGCATATGGTTATTTGTAAGATTAAGCGTAATGTCTGTGTCGGTATCATCCATCAGGCGAGAAAGCTCATTAATTGCCTTTCGCGGGATAATCGCAGAAATGGCTTCCGGTGTTTCCAGTTCCACTCCGGTTCGGTGCAGTGCCAGCCGATGTCCATCAGTACTGACACAGCTGAGTTCATTTTCGCTGATTTGCAGCAGCAATCCATTCAGATAGTAGCGAACATCCTGCTGTGCCATTGCAAATGAAGTTCTCTTGATTGCTTTATCCAGATGTTTCTGAGGCAATGTTACTGATGTGGCTTGTGTCAGCGGATCGACCAAAGGGAATTCGTCCACAGGCAGGGTGGCGAGAGTGAAGCGGCTTTTACCTGTTTTAATCTTTGCTTTTTCGGCATCTACTTCAAAGTCGAGCCTGGCGTTGTCATCCAGTGAGCGGCATATATCAAACAGCTTGCGAGCAGGGATGGTTGACTGGCCTGGCTCGGTTACGATCAAAGGAATTCTTGTCCGAAGCTCGACTTCATTGTCTGTACCGGTAATTTCCAGACTGTCCCCGGTCGCTATGAACAACAGGTTGTTCATGACTTCGTGTGTCTGCTTGCGTTCAACCACACCAACTACCTGTTGCAGTGGTGCAAAGAGTTCTAGCTTGGAAATTGCGAATTTCATGATTGCCAATATATATAAGGTTTGTTTATTTAGTTAATTTTTATTCTGCTTATTAAGCGGGATAATTCTGTTCATAACTAAATAATTCTTTTAATAATCAATGATTTAAACTTCGTTTGGCGAGATTACAGACGTTAATCAACCTGTGGATAACCCGGGACAGATGGTTGATCAAAAAGCCTTCTCATTTTTTCCACATCTGATGTCACAACTTATCAACAGGTAACTGACCATACAAGACACAGGACCTGGCACAGATGATTTGTAGTTTTCTGCTTCGCAAGCCCGACGAAAAGGACGGCTAATTAAAGCGCTGTAAAACAGCGTTACTGAGACAATGCTCGTGTCAGGTGCTTTATATCTTCCGCTATCCGATTATCGGACTCGGACAGCTCGACGACCTTTCTAAACGCGTGCAGTACCGTCGTATGGTCTCGGCCACCGAACGCTTCACCAATCTCCGGCAGGCTGTGACGAGTCATTTTCTTTGAAAGGTACATAGCAACCTGTCTTGGTCGGGCAATAGAGCGGTTACGTTTTTTGGATAACAAATCAGAGTTGCGCACCTGGTAGTAGTCGCACACTGTTTTTTGTATGTTGGGTATGGTGACAAGCCGGTCTCTGACTGCGAGTAAATCCTTTAGCGCATCTTTAACAAACTCTATAGTTATAGGTTTACCGGTAATCTGTGAATTAGCGACAACACGACATAGCGCACCTTCAAGAGCACGTACGTTTGAGGCAATCCGGTTGGCAATAAAAAAGCTGACGTCATCGGGCAGGGTATATCCGTACTGATCTGCCTTGGCTTTAAGAATAGCGACCCGTGTTTCAAGTTCCGGTGGTTCGATGGCAACCGTTAAGCCCCATCCAAATCTTGATTTGAGTCGTTCTTCAACACCATCAATCTCTTGCGGATAGCGATCGCACGTCATGATAATTTGCTGTCCGTTTTCAAGCAGAGCATTAAACGTGTGAAAAAACTCTTCCTGGGTTTGTGTTTTATTGGCAAAGAACTGGATGTCATCAACCAGAAGTGCGTCAAGACTGCGATAGTGCTTTTTGAATTTATCCTGGGTGCCATTGCGAAGCGATTGCACCATTTCGCGAACAAATCTTTCCGAGTGCAGGTACTGAACTTTGCGAGCACCACGGCTGACCATTAAATTACCTACCGCCTGCATCAGATGAGTTTTACCTAAACCAACACCACCATAGATAAACAGAGGATTGTACGATCCACCCGGGTTTTCACCTATTTGCAGCGCTGCAGCGCGACCGAACTGATTCGACTTACCTTCAATGTAGGTATCGAAGTTAAAAGACGGATTCAAGGCGGTCTGGAAATCCCTGGATGGACTGCTTACTGCTGATACTTTAGCTGTGCCAGTAGTTGTTCCATTGGCTGGTGCATAGTCTGAGGACGGTGTTTCGGTATCGCAAAGCGGTTTGGCCGGGGTGGGAATTTCGCCGATGCCGACATCCAGAGCCACTTTAAATTCATCGCATTCGGCTAGTTTTAATGCAATTTCCTTAATCCTGGGCGCATAACTCGATGCGACTTTTTCACGCACATATTCATTCGGCGCGAGTAACTTAATACCTTCTTCAGTTTCATTAGCTTGTAAACATAAAACCCATGTCGTCATTTCCTGGACAGACAATTCATTTGAAAGATGGGACAGACAACGATTCCAGACGGACAAAGATATACTCCCCGAAAACGGCCAAAGGCCATAGGCCAAAAACGGCCCAAATATAAGGCAACAATAAATTTCTAGATTTATCAGCGGTAGTTTTAACGGCCGAAGTGAAGCACTGCGCAGCAGACGGATTTACTGGCTTAAACATCAGGTCTGTGCTGGTGAAACTACCGTGATTGTGACCCCGCGTGGTTTACCCCACGTGTCCTCCATGGCTGCGATTTATCAGCGGTAGTAATCGCAGTGGATCAAATCAGCCGCTTCACAACGACGAAAAATAGTCTATTACTCTTCGTGTGAGTTATCCACAGTAGAATGGCATCTGAGGGTCAAGTGTAATCATTGACTCGAGGGCATTTACCAGCCATAATCAGAGAGCTAAATTTCAGTTGTATATTCAATGTCTCGTCAGACACAAAATGTTGTGGCGACCACCGGTAATTTAAAATGAAACAGACTTTCCAGCCAAGTAACTTGCGGCGTAAGCGTACTCACGGTTTTCGTGCACGCATGGCAACCCGTGGTGGCAGAGCAGTAATTCGCTCAAGACGAGCCAAAGGTCGCAAGCGACTGTCAGCCTGATCTGGCCAAATCCGATAATAGAAAATCGGTAACTTATACCACCGATTGTTCACTTTTTAACCACTGCCGAATGCATATAGCATTCGCTTGAAATCCAACACACAACTGGTGGTGGTTTTCGCTAGCCTCCAGAGATCTTTGCGAGCTCATGTCGCCAACACCCGACACGCGTTTTTCCAGAGATGCAAGACTCACCAATGCCAGTGACTACACCCGGGTTTTTGAGAAGAACTCTCGCTCGGCGGACCGTTACTGGACGGTTCTGAGTCGCCAAAACGAAAACCCTCTTAAGAATAGGGCCGAAGCTGATAATGCGGAGATTCCTGCACGGCTCGGAATGGCCGTTGCGAAAAAAAACGCCAAAAGGGCGGTTGATCGCAATCGATTGAAGCGATTGGCCAGAGAATCGTTCAGACAACACAAGCAATCGCTTGCAGGGTTTGATATCGTACTGCTCGCCCGCCACGCCAGTGTTTCTGCGACTAATCAGGAACTCCTGAAAAGTTTGGAAAAACACTGGTCCCGGATTGCACCAAGATTAAAAAATGATGCGTAAATCGCTCTGTTTTCTAATTGCTCTCTATCAGCGCTTTGTCAGCCCGTTTTTGCCAGCACACTGCAGGTACACACCGAGTTGTTCTGAGTATGCGATGGAGGCAATACAAATACACGGCGCATTAAAAGGGATGTGGCTCGGCATGAAAAGACTCAGCCGCTGTAACCCTTTTGGATCCCACGGGTATGATCCTGTACCGGAGTCGGGTTCGGAACCCCCGAAAAACACCGAAGAAAATGTCAGTAGAAAATAAGTTAATCGAAAACAAGCCAGCAGAAAACACGTTAGCGACAGCGTCAACAACGGCAGGGCAAACAGCTAATGGATAATCAGCGTATTTTGCTGTGGGCCGCCCTGGGTTTTTTATTGCTCCAGGTCTATTCGTCATGGCAGCAGGATTATAATCCTCGACTGGCAAGCCCACCGGCCACTGTTGATAACCTGCAGCCCGATGCACCACCGTCGATTGATCAGTCTGCAGGTTCGAACACAGCGGCAATTGCACCTTCAAATGATTTGCCAGCTCCTGTTACCAGTAGTCAGCCAGCGGTGGTGTCTGATACCGGCGATAGTGCATCGGCGGGTCAGGAAATCATAATCACAACAGACACCTTAAGAGTGGCAATCAGCAGTAAAGGTGGAGATATAAACTCAGTGAGGTTGCTGCAGTATCCAACATCGCTTGAAACACCTGATGATCCATTTGTGTTGATGAACAACACCGAAGAAGAGTACTTTGTTGCTCAGTCCGGATTGCAAAGCTCAGGAGGTTCAGCACCAGACCACCATGCGATATTTAGCACAGCGCAAACTGAGTACAACCTCGGTGACCAGGCAGAACTGCGCGTGCCATTGGTCTGGACGTCGGAAGATGGAATCACCGTCACCAAAACTTATATCTTTAAGCGTGATCGCTACCTGATCGATCTGGAATACGATATCCAGAACAACTCAGGTACCGCACTGAACTTTAACCAATACCGTCAGTTGCGCCGCAAGCCGGTAACAGATGATGAGACACAGAGCTTTATTTATACCTTCATCGGCGGTGTAATCAGCACAGATGACGATCCCTACTCAAAAATTAAGTTTGAAGATTTTGATGACGCATCGCATCAACAAAGTACGGTGGGTGGCTGGGCTGCGATTATAGAACACTACTTTTTGGGCGCATGGATACCGGGTCAGGAAGAGAGTAATAAAATCTACACCAAAACACTGAGCTCGCCGCAGCGCTATATCATCGGGTTGCAGTCAGATGCAATCCAGGTCGCTGATGGCACTGTCGGTAAGATGCAGACTGGTTTTTTCGTAGGCCCGAAAATTCAGGATCGTATGAAAGCCGTTGCACCTAACCTTGATCTTACTGTTGATTATGGATTTTTGTCTGTCATTGCCAAACCCATTTTCTGGTTACTGCAAAAGATCCACTCTCTGGTTGGCAACTGGGGCTGGGCGATTGTCGGTGTCACCATGTGTATCAAAGCAATCTTTTACAAGTTGTCCGAAGCGAGCTATCGATCCATGGCTCGCATGCGCAAACTGCAACCGCAACTGGTTGCTCTTAAAGAACGCCACGGTGATGATCGCGCCAAAATCGGTCAGGCAACCATGGACTTGTACAAAAAAGAGAAAGTGAATCCACTGGGTGGCTGCTTGCCAATACTGGTACAAATACCGGTATTTATATCGTTGTACTGGGTACTGCTTGAAAGTGTTGAGCTGCGCCAGGCACCGTGGATCTTATGGATCAAAGATTTATCTCTTCTGGATAAATTTTATGTGCTGCCGGTTATTATGGGTATCACCATGTTTATACAGCAGAAACTAAACCCGGCGCCGGTAGATCCTATTCAGGCTAAAGTATTTTTGGCGATGCCATTTATTTTCACTATCTTTTTTGCCTTCTTTCCAGCGGGTCTGGTGCTGTACTGGGTAGTGAACAACACACTTTCGATTGCGCAGCAGTACTACATTACCCGCCACGTGCTGGCGGAAAAGTAGAACATGACGTGCCTTCAGATGCAGCCAAAACAGCAACAACTGCAACTGACACAATAGCAGCCATAGCGACCGCATCCGGCAAGGGTGCTATTGGCATTGTAAAAATCAGTGGTGACCGATCGCACGAGATCGGTTCACTACTTACCGGACGCAGGCTTAAACCGCGGCTTGCATGCTACACGCCGTTTTGCAGCGCAGATAACGTCACTATCGATCACGGTGTGGCCATTTTTTTTAAAGGCCCCGATTCCTATACAGGTGAAGATGTACTGGAGTTGCAGTCGCATGGCAACCACCTGTTGCTTGACCAGTTACTGCAGGTGGCAACATCTGCCGGAGCAAGACCTGCCAGACCGGGTGAGTTTACAGAACGTGCGTTTTTAAACGATAAAATGGATCTGGCTCAGGCCGAAGCGGTTAGTGACTTGATTCAGGCAAGCACCGCAGAAGCTGCCAGTGCTGCAGTGCGTTCTTTACAAGGTGAGTTTTCAGCTCGCATCGCGGTGATACTTGAGCAGCTGTTAAACTGCCGTGTGTATATAGAGTCAGCGCTCGATTTTGCCGAAGAAGAAATAGACTTCTTAAAAGACACAGAATTAGCCGAAAGATTTGCAGAGCTTGATAGCAGTGTTTCGCAGTTGTTATTGCGAAGCCATGAAGGCGCGCTGCTCAGAGACGGTATCAGTATTGTGATAGCCGGCTTGCCGAATGTTGGAAAATCCAGCTTGCTCAACCGGCTTACCGGTCAGGATACCGCCATCGTCACAGACATTGCCGGCACCACCCGCGATGTTTTAAAAGAAAAAATCAATATAGACGGAATGCCGGTGCATATCATTGATACCGCAGGCCTTAGATCCAGTGATGATCCTATAGAGCAGGAGGGAGTGCGACGCGCACATGATCAGATAAAGCAGGCAGATAGAATTTTGTTTGTCGTGGTAGCAGGGCAGGTACCGGATAATTCGCTGCTGGCGGAACTACCCGGAGATATTCCAGTCACTGTGGTGTTGAATAAATCTGATCTACAGCTGGAAAACAGTTCGGGCAATACAGGCTTGTTGGTTTCTGCAAAAACCGGTGAAGGTTTTGAAGAATTGCGGGCGCACTTGAAGCAATGTGCTGGTTTTGAAAAAACAGCTGAAGGTGCATTGATGGCCCGCAGGAGGCACATTGATGCACTGTTAAATGCCCAACGACATATTAAATCTGCTCATCGTAAATTAGTAAATGACGGTGCCGGAGAGCTTGCAGCAGAAGAATTGAGACAGGCGCAGGATCAGATCAACCTGATTACCGGTGAGTTCACCAGTGATGATTTACTGGGTGAGATCTTTTCGCGGTTTTGCATAGGGAAATGAAGATGCAATCGCTTACCGGTCTATAATGGGGCGGTAAGTGGCAAATCTGCAAAAGATAGCCCTCACTGGTAGCCCCAAAAAGTTGTCCCAAAAGTTGTATAGAGACGCATCATGAATGACCAATTCAAATATGACGTCATCGTCGTAGGCGGTGGCCACGCAGGTACAGAAGCCGCACTGGCATCCAGCCGTGCCGGTGCGCGAACCCTCCTGCTGACTCATAATGTAGAGACGATCGGCCAGATGAGCTGCAATCCGGCCATCGGTGGTATTGGCAAGGGCCATCTGGTTAAAGAGATAGATGCGCTCGGCGGCATCATGGCAAAAGCGGCAGACCTTGCCGGTATACATATAAGAACCCTGAATGCTCGCAAAGGCCCGGCCGTGCGTGCGACCAGATCACAGGCCGACAGAGCACTGTACCGCGCGGCAATTCGAACAGCGGTAGAAAATCAGCCGGGCCTGCATATCTTTCAGCAATCGGTTGATGACCTGATCGTAGAATCTGATAGCAATAGTCAACGCGCCTGTGGTGTGGTGACAGAATCGGGTTTGCGATTTTTGGCAGAGCGGGTAGTACTGACTGTGGGTACTTTCCTCGGCGGTAAAATTCATATTGGCGATGTGCAGCAAGCCGGTGGCAGAGCAGGTGATGCACCTTCAAATGCACTGGCGCGTCGACTGCGTGAACTGCCGTTTCGAGTAGCACGGCTTAAAACCGGTACACCGCCAAGGCTCGATGGTAAAACCATTGACTACTCACAACTGGAGGCGCAACCGGGAGATACACCGCGCCCTGTGTTTTCGTATCTGGGCAGTGAAGAAGATCACCCGGAACAAGTGCATTGTCATATCACGCATACTAATGAGAAGACGCATGAGATTATTAATGCCAATCTTGAAAAGTCTGCAATGTATTCAGGCAACATTGAAGGGGTAGGGCCACGCTACTGTCCCTCAATAGAAGACAAAGTTGTACGCTTTGCAGATAAAACCTCACACCAGATTTTTATTGAACCCGAAGGTTTAAGCACCCACGAGGTATACCCCAACGGTATCTCTACCAGTTTGCCGTTTTCGGTACAGCTTGACTATGTGCATAGCATTAAAGGGTTTGAGAATGCACATATTACCCGTGCAGGTTATGCGATTGAATATGATTTTTTTGACCCACGGGATCTGCATGCAACGCTTGAAACAAAGTTTATTGATGGTTTGTATTTTGCCGGGCAAATAAACGGCACAACCGGATATGAAGAAGCGGGTGCACAGGGTTTAATAGCGGGGCTAAATGCAGCTCGTGCGGTACAAGGCCAGTCTGCCTGGTCACCTCGTCGCGATGAAGCGTATATAGGGGTATTGATTGACGATCTGATTACTCGAGGTACATTGGAGCCCTATAGAATGTTCACCAGTCGTGCCGAGTATCGACTGCTGCTGCGTGAAGACAATGCAGATTTAAGACTAACAGAGAAAGGCCGTGAGCTTGGATTGGTCGACGATTACCGCTGGCAGTGCTTTAACACTAAAGTTGAAGCGATCGAAAAAAATCGCGAATCTGTGAGTAAATGGTTTATTCATGCCGCATCAGATGATGCCCGCAAGATAGAAACAGAGTTTCAGGTACAGGTACAAAAAGATCAGCAGGTTCTGGATCTGTTGCGTCGTCCTGAAATTCACTGCACCGGTTTACAAAAGATCTTCCCCGAGCGCTTTCCTGTCAATGATCCTATTGTGCTGCAACAGCTTGAAACACAAATTCGCTACCAGGGTTATATAGAACGACAGCAAGACGAGATCGATCGCCAGTCGCGCTATTCTGAGACGGTTATCCCACAAACGTTTAACTACAACAATGTGTCTGGTCTTTCATCTGAAGTACAACAAAAGTTATCAGAGCAGCGTCCCGATACCGTGGGTCAGGCATCTCGGATACCGGGTGTAACCCCTGCGGCTGTATCGCTGTTGCTGGTCAGTCTTAAAAAGCAGCATATGCTTGATCGTATCGGGCAGATTGCCTGACGCGTTTGGCTGTATTTTGGTCACTACACTTTGGCTTGCGCTAACTGGTTGATTGCTAATCCGGGTATTGTTTGCTGCACTGCCTCCGATAAGCTGGTGTGTTCAGGTTCGCCAATTAATTCGGCCAGTGCTGAGCCATCCAATTGAATATCGTGCTGCCATAAATATCGCATTGATACAAGGTCTCGCATCAGGGGTGATACGACTCCAAGCACTTTGAAAAGCCTCCATGGAGTACCGGATAAAGTAACTGATTTTCCGGTTAAAGAATCTATCTCCTGCTTCAGTTCTGCAAATGAAAAGACATGACCACGAAATGGCATGACCATTAAGTTTGGTAATTCGGTTGCCATTAAACGCTTTGTTGCTACTTTCTCTGTGGCGCGAGCAGCATCCGGCAGGTAAGCCCAGCAGTGGGGTAAGTCAATCGTGCCTGGTGCAGCAAGCACGTTCCTGTGGACGTTTTTTGTGCACTGGTGAAACCAGTTGTTTTTGATAACACCCGGACCAAAAAAGTCACCAAAGCGCATTATTGTCGCGCGTAGTCCCTGGTCTGTTGCCTCTCTAATCATTTGCTCAAGGGTAGATCTGACTTCACCTTTTTCATTGACCGGTGCATCTGGTGAATTGCTGCGTATGACGCCATCGTCTGGTAGTCCCAGGTTATAAACATTACCTGTAAAGATCAGATGCGCGTCTGCGCTTTGCGCAAGCTCTATAATGCTGGCGGTGTAGTTCACCATGACGGGATCCCACTTAGGGTACGGTACGTTGACCGCGTGCACGATGACATCAACACCATTAGCTACTGCTTGTAGTGATTCAGGGTTATCAAGATCACCGTTAATCGAGTGGATATTTCCTTCCGTGTCCCGGGGTTTTCTGCAAACTGCGTTCACCTGCCATCCGGTGTTTGCCATCACTGTGGTGATTGCAGAGCCGAATCCACCGGTGGCTCCTAATATCAACGCACTTTTGCGGGGGGTCGTAGTATTCATGCTTGCTCCTGCTGATTGGCGGTGCCTTATGTCCGATATCAACGTTAGCGACCCAAAAATTAATAATGAATGGCAATAATTTTATATAAACTATGCAATAATGCATAATATATAGAAATCAATAGCTTGCAATGAACTGGAATTTAGTCCGCTCTTATCTGATGGTTGCAGAGCACGGGTCTACGCTTGCTGCCGCGCGTCACCTTGAGGTGACTCAGTCAACCATCAGCCGCCATCTGGCTGAACTGGAGGCGGATCTTTCAGTGCAGTTGTTCGACCGTCGCAAAACAGGCCTGGCACTAACAGATAAAGGTCGTGAGTTACTCGGGTTTGCCAAACAGATGGACAACATCGCTGATAATCTGCAGGCCGAGGCATCGCATTACTCGAGCACTGTGTCCGGTACCGTGCGTATCAGCGCCAGTGAAGTATTGGCAGTGGAGGTTTTGCCTTATTGTCTTGAGCAGTTAATAAAAGATAACCCAGACCTTCAAATAGAAATTGTTGCATCGAATGAGGCTTCCAATTTGCTGTCTCGCGAGGCAGATATTGCACTGCGGCTTTTTTATCCCACCCAACAGGAGCTGATATCCAAACATCTGCTGGATATACCGATGGCGCTTTATGCACATGAAAAGTACCTGGTAAATCATCTCGCTGGTGGTTCAATGAAAACGCCTGACGATCTGTCAGAGCAGCGCTTTATAGGGTTTGATCTGAATACATTGTTTATCGATGCTGCAAAACAGATGGGGTTTAAGTTTAAGCGAACTGATTTTCAGATCCGTACCGACTGCATTGGTGTGCAGGATAATTGTGCGCGGGCAGGGCTTGGCCTGGTTGTCATGCAGGAACATCTGGCGCAGAAGCTTGATGGCATGTGCAAGGTTGATATCGGTACTGAACTGCCATCGTTGCCATTGTATCTGGTGGCTCAGCAGGAGCTTCGAGTGTCGAGAAAACTGCGGGTGGTTTATGACTCTCTGGCAGCGAGCCTGACGGCTTTTTACGGCAGCTAATAGATGAAAAATCAGCTGCGACAACAACACCAGACTTACTATTATATTGCCAGGCAATATAACGCCACCTCAGACATAGCGATACAACCTTGATCGATTCTACTTTGAGACACGAACTGACTCTCGGACTTGAACGTATGCAGATCGAAGTGTCCGATGATCGGTGCGATGCACTGCTGAATTACGTAGAGCTGCTGGTCAAATGGAACCGCGTAATAAACCTGACCGCAGTGAGAGATCCGCAAGAGATGGTGCGCCGTCATATCCTCGATTCACTATCCGTGCATGAGTATATTGACAGCGACACACTAATTGATGTGGGCGCGGGGGCCGGATTGCCGGGTATTCCACTGGCTATTCTCAAACCTCACATGAATGTAACGCTAATCGATAGCGTGGCCAAAAAGACCCGCTTTATTCAGCAGGCGGCTCTGGCTCTTAAACTTGCTAATGTCACTGTGCTGCACAGCCGTGTTGAGGAAGTTGAAAAGCAGGCGCAGCTCGTTATAGCGCGGGCCTTTGCGGCACCTGAGAAGCTAGCCAGTCTGACCCGGCACCTGCTGCCGCCCGCCGGCAAACTGGTTGCTATGGTGGGGCAAATGCCTGAGCGCGAAGTGTTGGAAAATATTTCAGGTTTTTCACTTATCTTAACGGCCAAATTAACGATTCCCGATGAAACCGCCGAGCGCAACATAGTAATATTGCAGCGTGATCCGACATAGGGGTGCGTAATGTTCGCATACCAAATAATTCGGTCGCATCGACTCGCGGGAGCTTCATGGCCAAAATCATTGCAATAGCCAACCAGAAAGGCGGTGTGGGAAAAACCACCACAGCCATCAATCTGTCCGCGGCACTCGGAGAGACGCAGCGCCGGGTACTGCTGATTGATCTCGACCCCCAGGGTAATGCCACCACCGGTGCCGGGGTAGATAAAAACGAATCTGAATTGACTGCCTGCGATGTTTTATTGAATGCCTGTGAGGCCAGACAGGCCATCGTCACGCCGGAGCACGTCAAGTTTGATGTCTTGCCAAGTAACGCGGATTTAACTGCTGCTGAAGTACAGCTTATGAACACTCCCGGTCGTGAGCGTCGACTCACCGAGGCGTTGCAGCAGGTAAGCGCTGACTACGACTATATTTATATCGATTGCCCGCCGGCACTAAACGTACTCACGCTTAATGCGTTTGTCGCGGCAGACGGTGTACTGATCCCGATGCAGTGTGAGTATTATGCGCTTGAAGGTCTGTCTTCACTGCTGCAAACCATCAAAGAGGTTCAGGGCTCGGTAAATCCGAGGCTCGGTATCGAAGGAATTCTGCGTACCATGTTCGATGGTCGCAACAAGCTCGGTCATGAAGTGTCGAATCAGTTGATTGAACATTTTGAGTCGCGTGTTTATCGCACAATTATTCCGCGAAACATCAGACTTGCGGAAGCGCCGAGCTTTGGCCAGCCAATAGTGTATTACGATAAATCTTCACGTGGCTCTATTGCCTATCTGGCGCTGGCGGGTGAGATAATCCGCCGCGAGATGCGTGCCGCAGCACCCGCCGCCCGACCAGCCGCAGCGCCGGTTAATACATCAGCGGTAGGTGATGCGCTTGCAGCAGACAGATTATCAGAGCACGGGGCAGAGCAAGGGGCTGACCAGGCGCTGGAAAATAATTAGTGCTAACCGGTGTCATTAGTATCCTGGTCAGTTTCAGTTCAACATTGGCCAGCTTAATGGCCAATTTAATGTGGGTAGAGAGTTAAGTGTCGACAACAAAAAAAAGTGGTTTGGGTCGTGGCCTCGGTGCCTTGCTGCAAGGTGTTGATATTGCCGCACCCGTAACACCTGCGAGTACTTCACCCGCCAGTGATACACCGACCGCTGATACGCCGGCCAGTAGTGCTACAGCAAGTAGAACGCCTGCAAATAGTGCTCGGGCCAATAAGCCAGGCACTGCAGCTGGCAATACGCGAAGCGAGACCGCCAGTACTGAATCGGTCAAGCCATTGGACAATGCGGCACCTTCCAACCCGGAAGGACTGGTCACAGATATCCCTGTCGATAATATCAAGCGTGGTACTTACCAGCCTCGTGTGCACTTTGATCCCGAAGCGCTGCAGGAACTCGCAGACTCCATTACCGCTCAGGGCCTGATCCAACCAATACTGTTGCGTCGTCGCGGTGGTGGTTACGAACTTATTGCCGGTGAAAGACGCTGGCGTGCCGCACAGCTGGCGGGACTTGAATCAATTCCGGCCATCGTGCGTGAAATGGACGACAACGCCGTCGCCGCCGTCACACTCATTGAAAATATTCAGCGCGAAGACTTAAACCCGCTGGAAGAAGCCCGTGCGCTGCATCGACTGAAAAATGAATTCCGCATGACAGATCTGGCAGTAGCTGAGGCAGTGGGTCGCTCGCGCGCCGCCGTTACCAACCTCATCCGCCTGCTTGATTTAGATGAACGCGTCTCCGACATGCTTGCCACCGGCAAAATAGAAATGGGTCATGCACGCTCGGTGCTAACCCTGCCGGCAGACGAACAGCACGCCATCGCAATGAAAGTTTATGCGGAAGGATTGAGTGTCCGTGCCACCGAAGCACTAGTTCGAAGATCCGGCTCATCGTCGAAGAGTCAAAAAGGTGGCAGACCCGCAAAAAAACAGGCAGACAGTCATATCAGAGCACTGGAATCGCAACTCTCTGAGAAGCTTGGTGCAAGCGTATCCATCGATCACAAAAACGGTGGCAAGGGCTGTATTACCGTCAAATACAACTCTCTCGATGAACTCGATGGGATACTTTCTCACATCGAGTAGCTGATTCCGTGTTTGTTCGAGATTCTGTCAAAAGTGTCCGAATTACAAACTTCAATCAACTGTTTACCTAAGCCGCTTAGGGTCGTATACTCGCGGCGTTAAAGTCAGTGTTTTGAGTCGTGCGCGACAGAACGCCATTAGTAGTCTATAAACAAACGGACATGCAGTTCATGGCAGCGCGATCACCACATACTCTCGTCGTAAGACGGTTGCTGCTCGCGCAGTTGGCAATGGCGGTGTTTTTCCCTTTGGTGTTACTACCATTCGGAACAATCGCAGCACTGTCAGCAGCACTGGGCGGCATCGCTTGTCTGGTTCCAAGCTTAGCATTTGCTTACCGAGCGTTTCGATTTTCAGGTGCCCGATCGGCAAAGAAAATCCTGCAGTCGTTTTACTCGGGTGAGGCAATAAAGCTGGTGCTGACTGCACTGATTTTTGCATTGATATTTATTAACGTGAAAACGCTAAACGTCGCAGCACTGTTTGGCGGGTTCATACTGGTTCAGTCAGTAATTTGGGCAACAATCCTGCTGACCGGACGCACAAAGAATTCAGATTTTATTTGATACATCAATATGGCCAACCCAGATTCGGGGCATTTACCAACAGCCTCTGAGTACATTAAGCACCACCTTCAGAACCTTACCTGGGGCAAGCACCCGGAGAATGGCTGGGGTCTTGCGCATGGCGCACAGGAAGCCGCAGATATGGGCTTCTGGGCAATTCACCTGGACTCTATGTTCTGGTCAATTCTGCTCGGCGTTATCTTTTGCACTATATTTTACTTTGGTGCACGCCGTATAGAGTCAGGCGTACCGGGCCCGCTGCAGAACTTCTGCGAAATAATGATCGACTTCGTAGACGGCAGTGTCAAAGACGGCTTCCACGCCAAAAACGATCTTATAGCGCCTCTTGCACTTACCATCTTTTGCTGGGTATTCCTGATGAATCTGATGGATCTGGTGCCGGTCGATTTTATTCCGGAAGCCGCCATCCGCTGGTTCGGCATTGAATACATGAAAGTGGTGCCAACCACAGACGTTAACGTCACCCTCGGTATGTCGCTTTCGGTCTTCGCGCTAATTCTTTTTTACAGCATAAAAATCAAAGGCGTAAAGGGCTTTGTTGGCGAACTTACACTGATTCCGTTTTCCAGCGACAACAAAATTATCCAGGCGCTGTTTATCCCGGTTAACTTTCTATTAGAGGGTGTCAGCCTTATCGCCAAGCCGATATCACTGGCACTTCGACTGTTCGGCAACCTGTACGCAGGTGAGCTGATCTTCATATTGATAGCACTGCTGCCTTTTTACCTGCAGTGGGCACTTTCTATTCCGTGGGCTATCTTCCACATCCTTGTAATCGTGCTTCAAGCCTTCATATTCATGATGTTGACGATCGTATATCTGGGCATGGCGCACGAGCACCACTAGTTTCACTTAGTATTTTTATTTTCAACCCATAACACACATCGGGAGCCATAATGGGCGCAGAAGGTTTTGTAGTTGGTATGACGGCGGTCGCAGTAGCACTGTTGATCGGCATGGGTGCATTCGGCACAGCAATCGGTTTTGGTCTGC
>CAYLZS010000131.1:0-11726 GCA_964388065.1 uncultured Granulosicoccaceae bacterium | reverse complement strand
AAGGTGTTGAGACCTTCACTGTGGAATACAAGGGTGCCAAGTGGCACTTTGCATCAAAACAATCCGCTGATCGCTTTGCAAAGAGTCCAGAGGACTTCGCACCTGCCTACAACGGATTCTGTGCGAACGCACTAAGCATTGGTAACGGGCTTGTCAAAACCGATGGCACTCATTGGGAAATTTTCGAAAACAAACTTTACCTGTACTTTGCCGCACGTGGACGAAATCGTTGGGTGGACGGGGATTGGAAAGTATACAAAGAAGCCGCAGATGCAGCGTGGGAGAAATTAAAGTAGGAGTGCTAGCTATAGACTATAAAAACCGGCGCTTGTCCGTCAGGCAAGCGCCGTTGTTGTATCAGCAGCCTACATGGCAAAGCAGTAAAACAGACCATCACCACCAGTGCCTTGCAAATCCTCCTGGCCGCAGCCCCTCGTTGGATGCGCAGTACTCCACGATGTCGGGTTAGGCACGAAATCAAGAATGGGGCCGCTTCTATCGTGATGGCCGACCAGGGCGCTTCCCTCACTGCTGTTACTGGTCCAGTTGCCACAAGTCGTATCCATCGCGTCAGTGGACGCCATACCGTTGAGCTCCTTGCCTGTAAGTATATCGTGTCGGTTCGGCGTGTTGCCTCTGCCAGTGATGGTACTGCCGTTTTCGGTGATCGCCGTTAAGCCATTCAGATTGTTTCCGATGGATAAGAGATCTGTAGTGTCATTCGCCACCACGACACCGTCAGCGTTGGCCCATGGACCAGACCCAATACGATCGATCGCATTTTCTCCGTCAGCACCAGTCGTGCTCAAAAACGCACGCCATTCGGTAGCAACCGCACTCGCCGATGCTGCAAGTGATGTGCAGTGGGCGTCAGCACCAGTCAATCCACCCAGGTTGGCGCCATCGCCGATTCCTACACTCGTTACGAAGAATCTCATATCGGGACTAATTTCGGTGGTTTCGATAACATCGCCGCCGTTGTCGTCGTCGGAGTCACAGCCCGCGACAGCTAACGCGGATACAACAACCAACGGGAAAAACTTTGATACTGAGAAGGTCATAGATAGTTACCTATTTGTGGTGATGAATAGTCGTGCGAAATGCTCGGTGATAAAAACTGATTAACATTGCAACCTCACCGATTAATCCTGTAAACGGTTTTGAGAGTCCACAAACTATTCGAAGTTGGAACCGCTCAGCGATATAGTAACGTAACAACATTGAGCTGGCAGCAGGATCACCAATTAAATTTTCCTACTCAAACTCCATGGCTCGATATATTCGATGTTAGTAATCAGGACAAGGATGTCCGCACTGAATAGGCGATAACAACAAGAGACTAATTCGATAGAAAATACGCATTCGTACGGCGTATTGTTTATGGCACCAGGAAACAATTTGACCAAGTTTGACAAGGTCATCGGTACCAACCACACTCTGCTAACTGAAAAAGCCGGTCGCAATACCGGACATTTTAGATTCTATATCTGACGTTACTATAGTGAGCATGCAATGAACTTAATGGCAAAATATCACAGGAATATTATCAAACTCCTTTTATTTTCTTTTTGTTTATTCAGTTATGCAGTTGCAGCAAACGATAGACAAGAGATTGACAATATACTGGCCTTAGAAAGTGCACCTGTTGGCGTTTTGTTTGAACTCATTGGTAGAGAGAACGGAAAATATTTACCAGAAGGATTGAGCAAAGTTGAAACTTATAAGATTGAATTAATAAAGAAATTTAAAGACATTAAAGTTGCTGTTGTTACCCATGGTGCTGAGCAGTTTGAACTGAGTAAAGAACATGCCATAGCACAAAGTAGAACACATGACCTGGTACAACGAATTACCGCAGAAGATGTCCCTGTTCATGTCTGCTCAAATCATGCGAGCTGGCGCGGAAAGACGGAACATGATTTTCCTGACTATGTGTTAGCAACGACGGGGGCTGGCAGTCAAATGCAGGAATATGAGGCTCAGGGATATATTCGAGTGAAGATCCGGTAGCAGAGGCAGAAATGCTTCATCAATTAGAGAGTACGAGGCACTAAAGCACTTGTGACCTTCTCTAAACCCCTGACTTATGACGATCATGACGATGAATAGAAAATCCGCCCTCTGTTGGCTCCACATCATGGGATTGTTGTTCTCCATGATTGCTCACGCGCAGACGACAGCATTTGAAAGCATGCTTGATGAGTTGCTGGACGGCACTGTACCTGCTATCGATGCCAGAGCGCTCGAGAAACAACTTTCAGAGTCAACAGCACCGATACTTTTGGATGCACGTGAACCGG
Organism: uncultured Granulosicoccaceae bacterium; assembly: GCA_964388065.1. Classification (GTDB taxonomy): domain Bacteria; phylum Pseudomonadota; class Gammaproteobacteria; order Granulosicoccales; family Granulosicoccaceae. The sequence goes on along the minus strand of CAYLZS010000131.1, from coordinate 9,426 downwards.
ATGAATACGCTGTCAGTCATCTTCAGGGTGCAAGAAATGTCGGCTTTGAAGATTTTGATCTTGATACCCTATCCGACATCGATAAGGATGCCCCTATTGTGATTTACTGCAGTGTCGGTTATCGCAGCGAAAAGATCGGTGAGAAACTTCAAAGGGCCGGATTCAAAAACGTGGTTAATCTGTGGGGGGGAATTTTCGACTGGTCCAATCAACAACTGCCATTGGTCAACAGCGCGGAGGAGAAGGTTACCCGTGTCCACCCCTATGACAAAAACTGGGGGAGATGGTTGATAGAAGAAGCTACCTCCGATTTGGTGTCTGACTAGCGATCAGTATATTACTAAACTCTGATGGATCGAATTAACCTGTCTCAGGTTGCATTATCACGAAGGTAGCGCTTCTCAGGGCAGGCATTCGGCCTTTCCCATCCCACCGGTGCCCTCTGGGGGACAAATTGCTCGTATAGAGCGGATTAGGGGGCATTTTTCTCTCGCTCAGCTGAAATTATGAGTTTCGCTCGACATCGATCCACGAGTCAGTGCGGTAGACTCATGGTTCTTCATTTTAGTACCCCACAATGCCCGTCAATGACGATTACGATGCCATCAGCGATGAACTGATCGAAATCATCATCAATAATGCATCAAGCGACGCTGAAAAAGCGCGAGCGTCCAAAGACCTGTTCGAACGACACAACGATTGGGTGAATAAGCAGATCAGCGGTTCAGTATTCGATCCCGATGATCGAAGGGACGTAGCCCAGGTCGTCTGGATGATGGTCTTGCCAGCAGACAAACTCCGCGATTCGTACACCAAAAAGGGAAAATTTCGAGCCTATCTTCGTGCCCCCATCCGCTGGGCGATTTTGAAACATATCGACAAATTGCCGTTTAGTACAGATGAGGCAGGGAATAAGGTGGCGATTCAAACCGGCGACGCGACGGAGGATCAGCTCAACCAGGGCCTCCATGAGACGATCGTGCAATCCGTCATTTCCGACATCGTCAAACCCGGTTTAAAAAACTTAGAGATAAAGTCTAGAAACGTGTACATGCTAAATGAACACCCGGTGATATTTGAGTCTAGCCCCGATGTGGCTGAAGCTGCAGAACTCAATGGCACCGAACTCGCCACCGCCAAATCTTTATTAGCGAGCGCTAAGTGCAAAATCCCCGCGGAGTGTGACGTCAACGAGCAGTCGATCTTGATCCCTGTAGAGTACGAGAATTTTATCAATCCTGAAGAGATGGGAAATGCTACCGGCAGATACCTGTCCAGCAAGATTGGTATCACAGAAGCTCAGTTCAGAAAAAGACTCCATACCGCAAAAACGTACTTCGTGAATCTGGTTCGAGAGAACATGCCGGAGAATATAGGATAAGAGTATGGACGGTGATAAAGAACATTGGGACGAGATTGTACAGATTGTAAAAACTGCCAAATCGAAAAACCAAACCCCGCTCGACAGTCGTAGAGACGAAGAATTACGGTCAGGGGTTTATAGCCATATCGATACGATGTATCCGAACGCATCAGCGATGGAAGCTTCACCCACACCGGATAGATTAAAAGAAAGTATAGGCAACCGGCTGCTGGAGCACTTACAAGGTATTTTCAGATCCAGTCGTGTGCCGGCAATGGCACTGACAGTAGTAGCGATCATCTCTGTGGGTCTTTTGCTCAACAGCACCAACAATCAATCAGCCCCCTACTTCGAATTACCGGAATCTCTCAATGGTCAAAATCTTCTTGCGCAGATAGATCCAGAGATCAATGGCAGTCGAGCGCTAATCGGTTCGAGTACAGAACGACAGAAAGCGTTTAAGCTTGGTGCTTTACAAGCAGACATTGATATCGCAAAAGGAGAAAACACTCTCGTGACAGATAACATCGTCTTAGCTCTACCTGGTCTGTTTGAGGAATCTGAGAACCCGTCAGCCGCAGACGTGGTCAAAGCGTTCCGTTCTGAAGTAGCTGAAACCACATCAACTTCAGATTCGGCCTTGTGGTTTAAAGAGGGGTATCACGTTGAGTTAATAGAACTCGCAGCAAAAGGAACCCTCTCCTCCTTCAAAATTGAACCTCTGCAGGATGCAATTCAGCTATTGATTCGGCAAAATGATCTAACAAAGCACGTCATGGAAAGTGACGGATTAAACCCGGCTTACGTAGCTAACCGCGAAGTATTGGAAAGCGTTAAAATAGACTCCGCGCCCGGTAGCTGGCAACAAGCTGCAGATTTAGCACGATCACTACAGGCAACCATTCATTAGGTGTAAACAACTAGATGGATCTTAGAATCACACGGTACATCGCTCCCTTGCTCTTGTTCATACCGATGAGCGTGTCGAGCGGGGAATGCGCAACCAGCAGATGCTACACCGATTCTTTCATTAGTGTTGATCCGTCATCTTTCACGATAGTGAAACGGGTCAGTGAGATCCACGAGAAGCTGGGTCAAACGATTGGGTCCAGCAAGTCGGTCCATTCCAAATTGCTTGTGATTGAAAGTGAAGGCTACCCGTGGGCCGTGGCGCTCTCGGACAATACCATCGTTATCACCACTGGCGCGATCAACAAGATGTACAGCGATGGCGATGCAACGCTAGGCGATGCAAGAGCCGCGTTTGTTTTAGGACATGAGTTATCGCACCTGGAAACGGAAGATCTGTTCCACCACCGTGCATTTTTTGCGAAAGATCGTAAATATAGAGGTTTTCTACCAAAAGCCCGTCCTGAAGAAGAATTACGGGCAGATTTGAAGGGTTATACCTACGCAACAATTGCAGGGTATGACACTGATCGACTGCTATCGGATCACGACAATTTTTTTAAAAATTGGATGTCGCAGATCAACACCGAAGCAAGCCCTACCCATCCAGCAAATGACATAAGATTAGAGTATCTCAAGGACGGGTTCGCTGAGATACTACGCAACGTACCCTACTATAGTCACGCGATAGCACTGGCACACTTCGGGCACTATAACGATGCACAGCTTCTACTGGAAGACCTTCTCAATCACGTAGAGACCAAGGAACTCTACAGCAATCTCGGCTATATACATCTACAACGAGCCAGAGAAGAAATGCCACTCAGTATGGCCTATAAATACTGGTTCCCTACCCTGTTAGAGACTGCCAGTGGATTGAATATTCCACGCGAGCGCGGATTGTTCGAAGATGAACTTCCAGATAAGGCGATGAGCCATCTAAAAGCGGCAGAGCGCTACCTGAAGCAAGCGATTGATATGGATGAGACCTTGCTAACCGCGCACGTAAATCTGGCCGCCGTGTATTTGTATATGCCAGATAGAGAGCATCGCGCATACGCGGCGATTACAGACGCTTTCAATACAGAGCTCGGTAAAGCACCTTCAGTACGCGAGCAGCTTGAAGGAATTCACCAACTGATCCGCATACAGGATGACTATGACAATGCTGATCGCTGGCCAAAAGCGCGGGAGAGGATCGAAGCATTGGTGCAAAAAAGTAACGCCGCTGAAAATTTGATTTATAACTTTGCCCGTATGCTCGATGATCGAGGCCGTGACAATACCGCAGATGGTTATTGGCAGAACCTTTACGACAATCGGCACCAGTTGCCTGCCGTGTACCGGGACCAAGTCTGTTTTCGGTTAAGTTACGAACAGTGCAACGGTGTCAATACAAGTGAATCGCCATGGCCAAGAATCAATCTCCCTTTGGAGCGTGATATTAGGTACGCGGATATGCAGGAAATGCTTAGCGCAAATTGGAGTAACAATTCAATTGACCCCAAATTACTGCCTGGCGTCAAGGCCGAGATATTTTTCAATGAACAGGGCGATAGCCTACTGGCTTTGGATAATCACATTGAAATGATGATTTTAAGAGACATACCAGCCAGTTACCGCCCTCTCGATGAATTCCTAACAACATTCGGCGACCCACTCGTTTCTTTGCCGTTAGCCGATGGCACGCTTCTATCCTTCGACAATGCGTGGGCTGCAGTGGTTAGAGACGGAAATGTAGAAGAAGTTTGGATATCCAAGGTCCAAGGCATACCACAAAAAAGGTAAACCCCTGTTTGCAGCAAGGAATTAGTTTAGAGCGGGACTGGTTGATACTCCTGCTTCAGCGGAGAGATTGGTTCTTCTAAATCAGATGACATGGTGTGCAGATTGGTACCATTGAGTTCAGTGCAGCAAACGCGGAACTTTTTCCCGTTTACCCCGATGTCGTACTGAGGCCGGTCCCAGAAATCTATACATACGAATACTGCAGTGCTTCCGTTATTTAGGAGGAGATCGTTTGAGAGCCTCAAATGCGTTTCCTCTCTGTGGGCAATTATCTCTTTGGTATGCCATTCTCCGACATAGTCATTATTCACACCGACGCACTGATATAGGGGAATTTTATTGAAATGGTCATGCCCTTTGACCACTCGGTAGGTATTCATTACCTTTCTCCTCTTTATATTCGGCGCGGATTTGTTAGACAACACGGAAATAAAGCTCAATGCCTGAGCAGACAGTCGTTGTATCGCAGAACTCACACCAGCCGGACGTCTGATCCGGTTCATACGATGATGTATACGAACAGTCGCCATTCGTGCAAATGCCCGGCACGGTAGAGCGGACAACATAAGATTCCATAAACTCATCGGCGTTGTTAAGTCCCTCTGACTCCGCCAGGAGTTGCAGCTTCTCTGCGTCTTTTGTAGGCGGTGAGGTGATTCGGTTGTACGCTTCGACTACGATGGTTTTGTCTATCGCAAGTTCCTGCGCTATTTCATCGAATTGGTCGTGACAATCGAGACCGTCGAATATCGTAGGGTCGTCTTTAAGTGCGCTGCTGATGAAGTCACGGGCTCTGTCTAATGAGATCGCCATATTTGAAGTCTCCAAAAGGTTAATGTTGGGGAAAGAGCCGGATATGACATCCGGCTCGGTTAGCGGCTATGCCTCTGCCGCTTGTAGGTCAAGTTCCTCCACTCTTTTCGCGGCCTTTGCCAGAAGTGCTGCTGCGTGAGAGATCTCGATACCCGTCAGCTGGGTAGTTTCTTTCCACTCGTCATTTTTGTTTTTGTAAGACTTAACGAGGTTAGCGGTGTAGAAAAACTCGTTACCGTTTTTCTGCTTTGACTTGTTTTTCCAGATGGTGACCTTTAAGCGACCGTTTCTGATTGTGTCTACAGGTGAATTAGCCATGGATTTAATCTCCAGATGTTGTGGGTGATCCGCAGTGTTGCTAGATCGTGGTGTTCCAATGACAGCTAATGGGAGAGCGATGTCAAAACACGCAACCACGTCCGTGTTGACTTAGTGAAACAGGCTGTTTGGATTAACACCGTAGATAGGCAAGTCTGTTGTTCGCCTAAATGGAGATGGTTCTTCTGGCATAACACCGACATAATCCAAGGACGGTTTATTACTTACTTAGCTGGGATTAGTAGTTGAAAGGCAGGTACAGTTGTTGTCCACTGATGCTGTTCGTAGTCTGTCAAACGATCGAGCAGAGATAACACACCAGACATACGAGGGAATATTCGTTCGAGACTGCAGCGGGTAGTAATGGATGCTTATAGCGGTTGGAGCGTGGTAATATCTACATCGCTTTACGGTACCCCTCCGATGAGGATTTCAAGCCAATAGATAGAAACTAAAATTAAATATCGATGGTTCAAAAGACAAATGAAGACGATGAGCAATTGTCATTGCCTGGATTATCTTACTTTTGCTCCGATAGGAGCTGTCAGGAGGAAGTAGACTATTTTGCTTTAGAAATGGATGGCGTGTATTTATGCCATACGCACTGGTTAGAGTGGTGTAGGACCGTAACGTCGGAAAATGTCGATTGTAGATAGAATTATTTGTATATAAATTCTCACAGTCAATGTCAGGTTTCATCAAACCTTGAGCGGCTGTTGAGTGCCCCAATCCGGACAGTCGCGTTTTTACAGCGAACGTCTGCATATTCGTTATCCATAATATATTTTGGATATTTACAAAATATAAGCCGGCGACAGTTGCAGGGTTAGTATGAAGAGAATACCGTAGCCGCGCCGTTTTCTGAAAACGAAAGTACATCATAGCCTTGAGGGATAAGACTATTCATACCCGGCGACATCATTGGCATACCAGGAGCTGCCAGGCCAATCACTTTGGGTCTTTCTGATAGCAGCCGTTCAATATCATTTGCAGGAACATGCCCTTCAATTACATATCCATCCACAAGTGCTGTGTGACACGATTTTAGGGATGGATCGGTTAAACCATTTTCGGCTTTAATCATATCCACGTCGTCGTGGTTGATTGACTTGACGGAGAATCCCTCGTCCTCAAGGTAACTTACCCACTTTTTGCAACAGCCACAGCTAGCGCTCTTGTAGACTGTTATCAGTTGGTTTTCGTTTTTGCTGGCTGCAGTGATATTCGATTTCGGTAAATATAGGGCGAATGCTCCTACGGCCACCACTACAACGACCATAAGCCCGATCACAAGCGTTAAACGTTTCATTTTATTACCCTTGGTACTATAGAAAATTCAGATTTTGCAGAGGTGCTTACTTTCATCACTTTAGCAACTTCTCCAGGAAAGTAGATTTCTTTTCAAGTTGCTTGAAATTGTCTTCTCGTGGTCCGTTGACTTGCTCCTGCCATGTCCGCTGCTCTTGTGGCCAGGAGTTTTTAATATAGGAGAGAACCGCAACAATATCTTCATCTGACAACACACCCTTGTAGACTGGCATATTAGTTTTGTAGGTGTCATCACCAATCACAACTGCAGCTCCATATTTTGTTATTTCGAATAGCTGATCATCGGCATGATGCCATGTATGACCGGATGCATCGTGCGGTGGTGCGGGGAGATAGCCGTTTTCATCACGGATACGCCATTCCGGTTGCCCTTCAAGATCAGCACCGTGACACGACGCACAGTGTGTTTTATAGATAGCCTCGCCAGCGACCACAATGGAAAGGTCGTCCGCTTTTAACGCCGTTCGAATTCCATCAGTACCTTCATTGGCAAAAGCAACGGAGATACCAATCAAGATAGCTCCCAATCCGGAAAGCATAGCTAATTTTCTCAAGGTGGGTTTCATTGGCTCTTTCTCCACTGATTAGTATTCGTTTCATTCTATCTATGTCGCAGACTAATCTTCATATTGACAGTAGGCGGTGATAATTGCGGGTGGAATTTAGATCGCAGTTACAGTTCGAAATATTTTGTTTATACAAAATTAAATTCGGGTAGCTGCAACACGCATCTAACAATCCGTCCAAGACTATCGAAATTCTCAGGTCGTAATTCAGATCTGTTTACTTGAACACTGCACCGATTTTCCAAATACAGAACCAGTGACACAAAGCCGAGACTATCGAGAATACCTGACTCTAGAAAGGATTTCTCATCATCGCCATCAATCAAATATTCGAGAATTACCGAAGCTCACGTAGAGTACGTTGCTCATATGGCAACGTACTCCCATGGCAATGAGCTATCCAAACTTAATTAACGTCAATTAAACCCTTCATACCGGCAGCGAAATGCCCAGGTAGTAAGCATCCAAATTCGTAGGTACCGGATTTTGAAAACTTCCAAATCATCTCCTTTGTCTTCCCGGGAGCTACATGTGCCATGTAGGGCTCATCGTGTTCCATACCTGGAAATTTCATCATCATTTCCGCATGCTCAGACAGTGATTCTTGGGTACCGAGCACAAATTCATGCTGAATTTGACCATCATTGGAAAGAACAAAACGAATGACATCGCCAGCTTCAATTGACATTTCCGAAGGGGTGAACCGCATGGTGTCTGCCATAGATACATTAATTGTTTTTACAGGTTCAAGGCTGGCGCGTATTCCCCAAATGGTTTGCTGACGGCATCGTATTCTGCTTCTTCTTCGTGTTCCTTTTTCTCACCGTGAGAGAGGCTCATACCACTATAGATGGTGGCAACAGCTGCGACTAGAATCGATATACGTTTTAGGTTGGTTTTCATGTTTTTATCTCAATTGACTAAAGTTTAAGGTTAAGTTTCAAGCTGTGGATTACTCGGCATCATCAATCGTTACGATCACCATCTTTCCGTCTTTTTCAACCACAGTGAATTTCACCTTATCGCCTTTTTCAAACTGACTGATATCAGTATCGTCGTCGGCTCGGAATACCATCGTCATGCCGGGCATATCGAGATTGGGTATCTCTTCGTGTCTGATGGTTATTTTTCCAGACTTTGGTTTAACCTTTCTGACTTCACCACTGATGACAGGAAGGTCTGTGTCAGTGTGTGTCGATGATTCATCGGCAAAAGATGACAGACTGATGGCAGAGCCAGAGATAGCAATAATCATTGCGGCTATAGTGTTTTTCATTTTTAGTTTTCCTGGGTTGTGTTAGTCGAGTTCTGAGGTTCTACACCAACGATGTAGACCTCTGTGGCTTCATCCGGTTTATTCGCTCGCGGCATGGATTGTCCGGATACTTGTTCCTGCCGAGTTGGTACGGGAAGATCATCGCCCTCATATTCAAAGGCAACGGTTCCTTCAGGGTGCTCAAACCATCCAGGGTCAGAATAGTCCCCATGTGGCTGGTCTTTTCTCACTTTGACCATTGAGAACATGCCTCCCATTTCAACTGAACCAAACGGGCCCTCTCCCGTCATCATGGGTACAGTGTTGTCTGGTAGTGGCATGTCCATTTCTGCCATATCTGCCATGCCACGCTCGCTCATCACCATGTAGTCGGGTATTAAGTCGGTGATCTGTTTGGCGACGTTGGTGTGATCAACTCCAATCAATGTTTCGACGTTATGACCCATAGCATTCATGGTGTGATGGCTTTTGTGGCAGTGAAATGCCCAGTCACCTTCTTCGTCTGCGAGAAACTCGATCTGTCTCATCTGGCCTACTGCGATGTCCGTTGTCACTTCCGGCCAGCGCGAGCCTGGTGACGTCGGACCACCGTCAGTGCCTGTCACTTCAAACTCATGGCCATGTAAGTGAATGGGATGATTGGTCATGGTGAGGTTACCAATGCGAACTCGTACGCGGTCGTTGTGACGAACATTGAGAGAGTCCACTCCAGGGAAGATTCGGCTGTTCCAGGCCCAGAGATTGAAATCGAGCATGGTCATTACTTTGGGTGTTGCACTGCCTGGGTCGATGTCGTAACCCGCGAGTAGAAAGCAAAAGTCGCGATCGACTGCTTCGCTTTCAACAAACTTACGTGGGTGTGTTACCCACGACCCCATCATACCCATCGCCATCTGTGTCATTTCATCACCATGGGGGTGGTACATAAAAGTACCTGGACGCCGAGCAGTAAATTCATAGACGAATGTCTTGCCTGAAGGAATACCAGGTTGATTTAGTCCGGTAACACCGTCCATACCATTCGGCAGACGCTGACCATGCCAGTGAATACTGGTGTGTTCTGG
>CAYLZS010000130.1:0-2612 GCA_964388065.1 uncultured Granulosicoccaceae bacterium | reverse complement strand
GAGTGTGGTTGGTGTTGTCGGGCTGTCTGGCAAGACGGTTCGATTTTGGAGGGAAGATCTAAAACGCACGAAGATAAAGCAGTGTATCAACACCGCATGGATGTACCGTCAGTTTCCGCTTTTCGAGGGTCTCGGTGAGTTTTTTAGTGTTGTTGCTCAAAGACTGCCTGTAGTAATTTTTGGTTTCACATTCGGTGCGGCTGCGGCAGGTTATTATGGTATAGCGTTGCTGGTTCTGAATCGGCCGCTTTCTATATGTATGAGACCTATAGTTACAGTACTGCGAACCTATACCGGCCTTAACTCTAAACAATCTACCAAGAGTGAGACTCCGATTCCGATATACTATCTCTATTTCCTTGCTATAGGAACAGTAATAGCTAGTACGTTTTTTGCCTTCGTTCTAACTTTGCTATTCCCCATTGTATTTGGTGAGGGCTGGGCCGCTGGCGGGGATTTGATTCTACTGATGTTGCCCAATGTGTTGGCGGTGATGATCCTGCGTCCAATGTTGGGGATATTATCTGCGGGGAATCAGCTAAAGCCGGTTTTATATATTCAATTCATTATGCTGGTAGCTTCCATATTGCCATTATACATCGGGCCACAGTTGTTGGGATTAGAGTTCCATCAAACCATTATTGCTAAAAGCGTTGCTACATCGATATTTGGTGTAATTTGTGGAATTCTCGCGTTTGCTAAAATGCGCGTTATGTTAGCCACGACACCTAAAAATATCGAAGATTAAAAGCTTACAAGCAAGTTGGAAAAAAGTATTTACATTTTCCTATGTTTGAAGGAGTTGGGCTTTTCTGTAGTGAACTTGCCGAACGTCTTCCGGTGGTAGTTTTGGGTTATGTCTTTGGCTACGCGGGAGCTGGACAATATGCGATCGCCCTTCTAATTGTGGTGAGGCGGTTGGAATCTTTGTAAGATCCATTAGCATAGTTCTCCGCACTTTCGTTGGAGAACAATGGAAAACAGATATTCAAAAAAGTGAAATATTACCACTGAAAGTGCTTTTTTGATTTGGTTGGTTTCGTTCCTGGTGTTGGAGACCATTGCATTGGTAGCACCACTCGTATTCCCAATAATATTTGGAGAAAAATGTGCCGTTGGTGGGCTTATTGTTGCCGCGCTAGCGCGCTAGCGCCCAGAGTATTGATTGTAATGATGATAAGGCCAGTGCTTGGGTTCGTTGTCCGCTATCCAGAAAGTAAGACCAGTCTTGTTTTCTCAGGCGGGTATGTGGGTGTGTACCTTGCTGCCATTGTATGTTGGTCCCTACCTACTTGCTTTTGATCTCCTGCATACTGTTATTTTCATGAGTTGCTCGGTGATGTTTTTTGGTTCGTTTATTCTTAATTTACGCAGTTCGTAAAGTCTATGTTTAGATAAGCCTTTTATTGGGTTACGGTTGCTTCGGAGACTTGGAAGTCTTTCGAAGTTCAAACAGTACTACTCGCTATGGGCCGATGGGTACCGAGCGCTCACAATTTCTACTTACAAGCTTTAGTTGAAATTGAAATTTCGGGGGCAGCACTGTATGTAGTCTGGCTGATGTCAGTGGTTTTACTCGCTGTAAAACTCTTTATAAGGGATACTAGCGAAGAAGTTTTGATAGTATTTATGCTTTTTGGGATGTTGTTCTTTTTTTGGATTTTTAGAATCATTACTTTTTAATGGTCAGCAGATTAACTGGTTTGCATTTGTGTTTTTATATTTCGCCTTGAGAGAGCGTAGACACAAATATATTTAATAACTATTTCGGCTGTTGTACCATGAGGTGTAACGAAATTATATTGTCAAATGAACTACGTAAAGGAGGTTAAATGGAATTCTCGATAGTGATTCCTTGCTTTAATCGTCCTCTACTCCTTCGTAGGGCTCTAATGTCATGTGTTGCGCAATCATATTCTAATTTTGAAGTGGTAGTGATTGACGATGGGTCCACAGACGACATTAAGGGTGTGGTAGAGGAAATTGAGGATCGTCGTATAAGATACTTCAGGCAAAAAAATTCCGGTGGATGTGTGGCTCGTAACTTTGGTATTAGTGTTTCCAAAGGTGAATGGATTGCGTTGTTAGATGCTGATGATTATTTTGTTCACAATAAACTAGAAGTGCTAAAGCGTGAAATTGCTCAATGCGAAGCTGATATGTATTTCTCAAGAGCAGCGATAGATCGTGGGATTGGGTCCAAAGTGAATACTCCAGATCAGCAATGGGACGGGAAGCAACACCTTACTGAATTTATGTTTAAATGGTATCAAGTCATTCCTACTTCAACTTTTGTTATTAGGAGGCAACTAGCAAGTCGCATACGTTTCCAGGAGACGCTAAAAATAGGGCAAGATATTGATTACATAATTAGACTGTTTGGATCAGGTGTCAGTATGCGGATGATTCCGGATGTGCTTGTGGTCTACGATGATGCAGGTGGTTCTGAAAGGGTTTCTAGAGGGGCTCACGGAGACTCACTCAATAGTTGGTTAACCCAAAATCGTTGTTATTTTAGCGAGCAGGGGTATTACAGTTACCGAGCATCCTATCTCTCTAAAATCAATGCTAGAAGGATGAAGTGTGCGACATTTGTTGATTTAGTAAATGGC